>JAEKFU010000337.1 GCA_016522385.1 Pseudomonadota bacterium | reverse complement strand
CCTGCTTGGCCATTTGCGTGGCGGGCCTGCCAAAGCAGCTGTGATCGCATCGGCCATGAGCGGGCTCTACTCGGGTTCATCGATCGCTAACACGGTGACCACCGGCACCTTCACCATCCCGCTGATGCGCAAGACCGGTTTGACACCGGAAAAAGCCGGTGCCATCGAGGTGGCGTCCTCGACCAATGGCCAGTTAACCCCGCCGGTTATGGGTGCAGCCGCCTTCCTGATCGCCGAGTTCACTGGCATTCAATATACCGAAATCCTGAAACACGCATTGGTGCCGGCGCTCGTTTCGTATATTGCGCTGGTTTACATCGTCCATCTGGAAGCCTGCAAACTCGACTTGCGCGGCCTGCCGAAGCCTCCCTCTTCACTCACCCTCGCCACCAAGTTGATTGGTGTGCTAGGCGGCTTCATTGGGATCGCAATCCTGTTTGCCATAGTCCATTTCGTCAAATCTCTGGTTCCTGACTGGTTCTCTACGGTTTATGTCGTGATCGTCTTGGCCATCGGTTATCTTGTGCTGCTATGGTTCGCAGCGCAGCGGCCCGATCTGAAGGAGGATGACCCGAACGAGCCAGTTGTCGTATTGCCTCCGGTCGGTGCGACAGCGATCACCGGTATCTACTATCTCTTGCCAATCGTGCTTTTGCTGTGGTGCATCTTGCCGACACCGGACAAACTGTCAGCTCACCTGTCGGCCTTCTATGCCTGCCTGGCAATGATCTTCGTCACCCTGACACAGCATCCTTTAAAAGCGATGATTCGCGGCACCGGTCATCTTGGTGCCGAATTCCAGCGCGGCGTTCAGGATTGGATGGACGGCATGATCGCCGGCGCCCGCAATATGATCTCGATTGCAATTGCCACCGCCGCGGCCGGCATCATCGTCGGCTCGATCTCGCTGACCGGCGCCCATCAGGTGGTCGGTGAGTTCGTTGAGTTCCTCTCTGGCGGCCACCTGCTGCTGATGCTGATCCTGGTCGCGGTAATGAGCCTAGTTCTCGGCCTCGGCCTGCCGACCACCGCCAACTATCTCGTGGTGTCGTCACTCATGGCTCCGGTAATCGTCGCGCTCGGTGCCAAGAGCGGCCTGATCGTGCCGCTGATTGCCGTGCACCTGTTCGTGTTCTATTTCGGCATCCTCGCCGATGACACGCCGCCGGTCGGTTTGGCCGCTTTCGCCGCGGCGGCAATTTCAGGCGGCGATCCTATCAAGACCGGCCTTCAGGGCTTTGCCTATGATATCCGCACGGCATTGCTGCCGTTCCTGTTCATTTTCAACACGGAGCTTTTGCTTATCGATGTCGGTGTGGCAAAGGCGTTGTTCGTGTTCATTGTCGCAACTATAGCGATGATGTTGTTTGCCTCGGCGACACAGAGCTGGTTCCTGACCCGCAACAGGGCCTGGGAATCGGTTGCCCTGCTACTGGTTGCGTTCACCTTGTTCCGGCCGGGCTTCTGGCTCGACCAGGTTTCGCCGCCCTATTACGATGTTGATCCGTTGACAGTCTACGAAGTGGTCGGCGAGGCACCGGAAAATGGTGTGCTGACGATGGTCGTCTCGGGACCAAATTTCGATACCGGCAAAATGGATACGACCACGATATTGGTTAATTTGGGCAAGCCCGCTGACGCCGTCGAACGTCTGCGCGGTGCCGGCCTCACTGTTTCTGTCGAAGACGGGCTGGCAAAGATTGAAGAGCCGTTCCAGGGCACCCCCCTGTTTGAAAAGATCGGCAATCTCTTCGATTTCTATGGCGACAGCCCGGTCGTCGTGAAGACCATCCGGCAAAAGACCGATCGCATGCTCAAGGAAGTATTTTACATCCCGGCTGTGGTGCTTCTCGGCTTGATCGTCATGTTGCAATTGAGGCGGCGAGACGCAACGCCACAAACAGCGGAAGCGTAGAGCGTGTCTTTCTCATATGGAATCATTTGAGCGCGTTCCTGCGTCTGCTGGCTAGGCATGCTTCGCGCCGTCGCCTGGTTGACCACAAGCGGAGCATAACGACGTCCACCGGGCGCACAAACACGGCCCTCGGTGGCCCAAATCCGGCCATCGGACGTCGTTACCGAACTTGCCCGATGACCCACATCGCGCTGCGTTCTGTAACTCGAGCATGTTGCAGAAAAGTTGCAGCACTTTTCTGATAAGAACATGCTCAGATTCAATAGGTTAGCGGCCGATTCACGTTGCAGATTGATTCAATCTGAAACGATCGTGCGCTAGCCGAATGACCGGATTGGCTCAGGCCAATTCGTAACGTGGCTATGGTGTATAGTCGCCCACTGTCAGTGTGCTTGATCGACGTTGTGCGACAATGGCGACCCAATTGCTAAAAAACCGGTGTGCGCTTGCCATCCAAAGGGCAACTGGCGGCCCAGTCGGGTCATCATTGGAGAAGTAGTTCGCCGGGATCTGAACCGCTGGGTCTGCCTGCAGGTCTCTCTGATACTCGCGAGCCAATGTATTGGCAGCATATTCCAGATGGTTGAACATGAACAAAGCGCACGATGTTGGATCCTCTGCCAGCCCGACGCCGGTTTCGTCCGACGCGGCTGCCACATGGAGCGTCGGCACGTGCGATAGATCGGCCCAGCGCACCGCCGTACGACGCGACACCGGGCACGGAAACTGCGTGCCCATGCCGGACACGCAAGGCGACCCGTGACGAAAAACCCGATGCTGAAATACACCGGAGGCCTTGGCAGCAAGCGGGTGTTTGGGTATCCCGTGATAGCGGTGGAGGGCTGCCTGCGCTGCCCAGCAGATGAACAGGGCAGGGGTTCGGTTTTCGCGCAAATGGTCGAACATCTGCGTTAATTCATGCCAATAGTCGACTTCACTGAAGGCCAGTGTTTCAACCGGCGCACCGGTCACAATCACGCCGTCCAGGTTCTCGTGCCGCATGTCCTCCAGCTTTTGATAGAATGCCGTGAGGTAGTCCGCGGACGTATTGCGGCAGGCGTACGACTGGGGTCGTGGCAGCACTAGTTCGATCTCTTTGCCGGTCCGCGCGAGTTGCCGGGCAAACTGGGTTTCCGTCGTGATCTTGTCCGGCATCAGGTTGACCAGACCAATGCGCAGCACCGGTCGCGTTTCGGTGGCGAACAGGCGGTTGTCCGTCACCTTGAGGCCCTCAGCCCGTAGGTGGTCAAGTGCAGGCAGTTGGTGTGGCAGCGCGAGTGTCATTCTTTAACTCAAGATCTCAACGTAGGTGTGGGGGGCGACAGGGGGCTTGGCGACCAGCTAACCTCTTGGTTAGGCCGCCACGGCGGCCGAGGTCTGCGATTGCATAGCGGCATGCAGTGCAAGGGTTTCCGAGTTGTTGCTTGTCGTCATCATGAAGTTCCTTGCATCCACTGATATTGGTTAGGCGGCGTGCCTCACGGACTCGGGCCGAGCCCATAGAGTTGAGGACTGATCGACTGATTTAATGTGACCAGCGATCAGTGGATCGACGATATGCGGATCGCTCAGCGGCAACATGTGGCCTGCGCCCGGGATCATATGCAGTCTGGCGCCTGGAATCGTCTCGGCCAGAATTTCGGTCACGCGCTGGGACGGTGGAGGGCTGTCCATGCCGATCATCGCCATAGTAGGGCAGCTCAGTTTACGGCAGTCTGCCAACGGCCAGTCTTCCGCATTGCTCGCGGCAAAATTATTGATCACCTGGCCGATCTTCCTGGCAAGGTGAGCCCGCAAACGCGCACTGGTGCGCGCCCAGGCGCCTTCACCGTTCCAAAAATCGATGAACCGGGCCATACCGTCAGCCGGTCTGCCCATTGCCGCAGCTGCATTGAGTATACCGTTGACGCTCTCCATCGTTTCGTACAGTCGGTGGTCTGCGGCGACACCATCGCGCAGTAGGTGAAAGATCGTCGGTTCGATCAGCGTCAGGCTGCGCACCCATTCGGGATACTGCAACGCGATTCTGACAGCCACTGCGCCGCCAAACGAATGTCCGACCAGATGCACCGGTTCTTCCCAGGCCTCGATCATTGCGAAGATGAGGTCGGCGTCGCTGGACAAGGAGGCCTGCAGGCCACCGGGCCATGCATCCGTTCCTCCGTAACCGGCCAAATCAGGCGTGAACACACAGTGATGGCCTGCCAGGTGCTGTGTGAGGCTGTTCCATTGCCCACCATTGCTGGCGCTCGAATGCAAGGCAACCACTGTGCTGCCGGTGCCCGCCGCACCGAATGCCAGGCGCGATCCATTTATGTCAATTGCCGGCATAACGACGTCTCCTGCCTGCTTCACTTACATATACAATTGATGAGATTTCGCTGCGATGCAGGCCGATGTCCTTCAAGGCGTGGCCGCTCAGCCGGCGAAGATCGCTCATCGCGTGACGTTGATGACGCCGCCGGCGCATCGCACGATAACCATCCGCGAGGCGCTTGACGAACGATGTTGTGCGTGTTGATCGCGTGGCGGCGGCAAAAGCTATAGGCGTGGTGGTCATGATCAGATCTCCTTCGCTGCTGAGCGATTGCGATGGGCGAAGGACTAGGTAGCCACAGTTTCAGCTTGATGTCGCTGAGCCACTGATCGTGTTTCTTTTGTTTCAGTTCGCTGACAGTTCCACGTCATGCTGACCGGCCCGCTAATGCCGGCAAGTCAAAAGCAATTCGCCACGTGCGGTCATTTTGCCTGAAACAATTGAAACAAAAGCCGCGGTTATTGAAAATCTGTGGAAACAATGCCCCGATAGTGTCCGGAGCCAGGCTCAAGGCGAGATTACACCGATGAAACATGACAGTACTATTGGACGGCATTCAGAAAGCTCGGGGACCACCGGCTTTGCCGTTTTTGATGAAAACGACTGTCTGCTGGAGACCAATGCAGCGCTGATCGATCGTGACGCCGACGCACTGAAAAAGCTCGAGGGCTGTTGCAGTGCAGAAGTCCTGAAATTCGTGCTGCAGGACCTGTCCAGTATCGACGGTCAGCCAGTCAAGCAAACCAAGGCCTTTTTGAAGAAGTTCGTGCGCCGTTGGTCGGCGTTCGATGGCGCGCCGCTTGAGGCTCAAACGATGGAAGGCAGCTGGAAGCTACTCACCAGCCACCCGCGCCCTGGCGGCGGCACGGCGCTGATTAGTGTCGACATGACCGAGCTTAAGCAGGCTCAGATCAAACTGCACGAGAATGAGGAAGTCTTTCGCTGTATCACCGAAAGCCATCCACTTCCCGTCTGGATGGCCGACGAGGACACCGGCGAGATACTCTACGAGAGCATAGAGGCTTCCAGGATACTCGGTCGCGATTGGGATCAATCGGTACCTCAGTTCATCGGCGATCATTATGCCAATCCGGAAGACCGGGAGGTGGTCAAGAAGCAGCTGCACAAACATGGAATTCTGCGCGATTACATCGCTCGTTTCAAAAAGGCGGATGGTACGAAAATTTGGATTTCAGCGAATGTCCGCCTCGGCACGTTCCGCGGCCGCAGGGCACTGATTGCCGGTATCGTTGATGTCACCGCGCGAAAGGAACGCGAGGACCAGATCAAATTCATGCTGGAAGGCCATCCGCTGCCAGTTGCCATGAATGAAGTAGAGTCGGGCCGCATGATCCTCGAAAGCCGTGCAGCGGCGCAAATGTTTGGCCGTGATCCCGATTCCGGTATCCAGGCGTATTCCACTGATCATTATGTCAATCCGCAAGACAGGGAGCGTCTCATCGCGCAGCTGCGTGAACACGGTTCTGTCAACGACTTTGAGGCCTTGTGGAAACGCAATGACGGCTCGCAGTTTTGGGCCAAGATCAATGTCCGACTGGTGGAGTTTGATGGCCGTGAGGTGATGTTGGCAGGCGTTCTCGACGTGACCGAACAAAAAGAACGTGAAAACGAACTGACTCGTGCACGCGAATTGCTCGCCGATGCGGTCGAATCGATCTCAGAGGGATTCGCACTTTATGACGAAGATGAACGGTTCGTCATGTGCAACAGCGCCTATGCCGAAATGAACAAGGTGGTAGCCGATATTCTCGAACCCGGCATGCGGTGGGAGCATTTGCTGCATGTGTCGGCCCATCGCGGCGAGTATCCTGAGGCGATCGGCCGGGAAGAGGAGTGGCTCGCCGAACGCCTGGATAGCCGGGCCAAATACAACCAGAACCATGAGTTTCAGCATGCCGACGGACGCTGGTACTCAGTGTCGATCCACCAGACCCGGCTTGGTGGCTTCGTTGTCACGCGCACGGACATCACCGAACGCAAGCAAAACGAAGCGACCCAGCGCGAAGCCGAAGAGGTGGTTCGTCAGGTCGTCGAAGCCTGTCCGGCGGCGCTGGAGATGCGGCGTATTTCCGATGGTGAGTTCTTGTATCGAAGCCCGGCGGCCGTCGCACTGCTGGGTGCCCGCGTTGATCTTGCGGCAACCTATGTTGATCCGCAGGATCAGCAGGATCTGCACAAATATCTGCAAAAGCATGGTGAGGTCTTTGACCAGCGCATGCAGTTGAAAAATGCCGACGGACAACCGTTTTGGGCGTCTGTTTCGGCGCGTTACATCGTCTTTCGCGGCGACCTGGTTATCGTGTCAACGATATCCGACCTCACCGAGCGGGTTAGGATCGAACAAGGGTTCAAGCGCGCCAGCGAATTGCTGACGGATGCGATTGAATCTCTAACAGAAGGTTTTGCGCTGTTTGACGCAGATAAGAAACTGGTCATGTGCAACACACGCTACAAGCAGATGAACCACGTGATCGAAGACCACCTGAACCCGGGATTGAGTTGGGACGTTTTTCTCAGAACCGGCGCCGAACGCGGACAATTCCTCGATGCCATCGGGCGTGAGGAACAATGGATTGAGGAACGCAAAGCCCGGGTCGCGCGCCACGATGAAGCCTACGAGTATCAACAGTCGGATGGACGCTGGTATTCGGGACTATCCAGTGCGACCCGCGAGGGCGGTTTTGTTCTGACCCGCGTCGACATCACCGAACGCCGACAAATGGAGGAGGCCCAGCGCGAAGCCGATGCGGTCGTCCGCCAGGTGATTGATGACTGTCCAGTGGCGCTTGAGATGCGCAACCTCGAGACCGGTGAATGTATTTTCCGAAGTCCTGGCGCTGCCGACCTGCTCGGAGAACGCAAGCATCCAAGCGAATCATATGTCCACCCTGCCGATCGCGCACCTTCGCTACGGATGTTGAAAGACGATGGCGAGGCCCGTAATCGGCGCCTTCTGCTCAAACGTTCCGATGACACGCCGTTCTGGGCATCGGTTTCCGCCCGGGTTACGGAATTCCGCGACCAGAAGGTTGTTGTCTCGACAATCTCCGATCTGACGGAACAGGTCCTGGTCGAAGAGGAGCGCAACCGGGCCCATGAACTACTTGCCGATGCGATTGAATCTCTTGCAGAAGGTTTTGCTCTGTACAGTAGCGACAACCGACTGGTCATGTGCAACTCGCGCTACCGCCAAATGAACGAGTCGATTGCAGATCTATTGCTGCCTGGCGCAAGTTGGCACGAACTATTTAAAGCCGGTGTCGAACGCGGCCAATACGTCGGGGCTGCCGAATCTGAAGAATACTGGATCAAGCAGCGATTGGATGGCATGCAGGGCGACAACCGTGCCCATCAGTTCCAGCATGCTGACGGGCGCTGGTATTCGGCACAATTCAGCCCCACCCGTGAAGGCGGCTTTGTCGTCACGCGGGTCGATATCACCAAGCGAAAGCAGATGGAAGCTGCCCAGCGTGAGGCTGATGCGCTTGTGCAGCAGGTCCTTGAGGCCTGCCCTGTGATGATCATGATGAATGAGCTGGAAAACGGTGAGGTGATTTACCGCAGCCCGGCTACCAAGGCGCTGTTCGGCGAGGTTGATTCAGTATGCTCTTTCTATGCGGACATCAGCGATCGTGGGCGCTATCTGGCACAATTGCGCAAGCACGGCTACGTTGACGATTTTGAATACCTTGCTCGTCGACCCAACGGCAAGACCTTTTGGGCCGCCGTTTCCGGCCGGTTGATTGATTATCAGGGCCGCCAGGTGATCGTGTCGCATACCCGGGATCTGACCGACCGCCTCGCTATTGAAGCGGAACTCGAACGCCAGCGCGAGATCGTTCATCAAAGTGAAAAACTCTCGGCGCTTGGTGAATTACTGGCTGGTGTGGCCCATGAACTCAACAACCCCTTGTCGGTCGTGGTCGGGCAATCCCTTCTGTTGAAGGAAACGGCCCACGACACCGACGTTATGACCCGGGCCGAAAAGATCGGTGGTGCAGCGGACCGCTGTGCCCGGATCGTCAAATCGTTTCTCGCCATGGCGCGGCAAGAGCCGGCCCGTACGGAAAACATTAACGTCAATCAGGTGTTCGAGTCGGCACTGGAAGTTACCGGTTATTCGATTCGGTCGTCGGACATCGATGTATGTCTGCAACTGGGTTCACAGCTGCCGGCGATCTGGGGTGACCCGGATCAGCTCGGTCAAGTGTTCTCAAACCTGCTGATCAATGCGCAACAGGCGCTCAGCCAATTTGCCGGCCGCCGCAAGATCAAAGTGGCAACTCGATATGACCGTAAGCATAACAACATCATCATAAAGATCGCCGACACTGGTCCAGGAATCCCTGAAAAGATTCGCTCGCGCATATTCGAGCCATTCTTCACAACCAAGGAGATCGGCACCGGCACCGGGATCGGATTGGCATTCTGTCATCGCGTCATCGAATCACATGGCGGCGCCATCCGGGTTGAATCTCAACTCGGTCAAGGCACCACGTTCTTCATCCGCTTGCCCGCCTCCGGTAATAGCGAGCAGATCTGTGATGCAGTCGAGCAGAGTTCTTCACGTGAAGCCAAACTCAACATTCTGGTCATTGATGATGAACCCGATGTCGCCGATTTGATGACTGAGATCCTGCGCAATGACGGCCACCAGGTAGTTCGCGCCGATAGTGGGCCCGTGGCGTTACGGCAGATTGCCCGACACAACTTCTCAGTGATTCTCAGTGATCTGAATATGCCCGGCCTCGATGGTGCTGATCTGTTCCAAAAACTCAGCGAGCATAATCCGGAGCTGGTGACGCGCGTTGCCTTTGTTACCGGTGACACAATGAGTCCGAAGGCACAAGTATTCCTTAGTAAGGCCGGTCGCCCATATTTGGAAAAGCCGATTCGCCCAGGAGAACTCCGTCAGCTTGTTGCGGATTTGGTATCAGCCAATTAGAGTTTGCCCGTTGAGGCGCTGCAGGGGCTGGGAATGCACGCACCTGCCCGCTGCGCCGCACTGGGCAATCAGGAACCGGTCTAATGGAAGAGACGGCACACATCGTTGTATGCGACGACGAGCCTGACATTCGCGACACGTTGAGTGAGTATCTCGAGCGGCGCGGTTTCAAGGTCTCTTGCGCATCGGATGGCGTGACACTTCGTGCACTCGTCGATGAAACGCCGGTCGATGCGGTAATTCTCGATATCAATATGCCCGGTGAGGACGGTCTGTCATTGGCCCGCTTCCTGCGCGAGCGCGGCGACACGGCAATAATCATGCTCACAGCATCCGGTGACGTCGTCGATCGCATCATCGGACTGGAAATGGGCGCCGATGATTATCTCGCAAAACCCGTTGATCTGCGCGAACTGCAGGCGCGCATAAAGGCTGTCTTGCGGCGCGGTCAAGTACCGCAAGCTCCCAAGTCGGTTCGACAGCGCGAAACGGGTGGCGAAACGGTCAAGTTCGGCAGATGTACGCTCGACCTTGCAGCATATAAGTTGTTCGATTCCGAGGGCCAGGAAGTGCCTATCACGGCGATGGAATATGCCTTGTTAAAGGTGTTTGCCGAGAACGCCGGCCGCGTGCTCAATCGCGATCAACTGCTCGAACAAGCACATGACCGTAGTTGGGATCCTTTTGATCGCAGCATCGACATTCGCATCTCTCGGTTGCGTCGCAAAATCGAGATCGATCCATCCAAACCGGAAGTCATCAAGACCGTTCGAGGCATAGGTTACCGCTTCTCACCGCCGTCTGAATAGATCGCTGCGCACCATTTAATCTCTTACTATCAAAGAGTTAAAGCCGCCCGCCGGAATATGAACAGTGGCTGAACGTGCTGTTAGAAATTGGTTCAGGTGAGATTGTTCACATTCCCGTTATTGACGGGTGAACACTATCGAGCCTGAAAGGAATTCATCATGAACAAAGTGATATCAACGCTTACTCTTGCCTTGTTCGCCGGGGCGGCAACCACCATTGCACTACCTGTTACCGACGCTGAAGCCCATTCGGTAAACAAACAACGTTGCGCAAAGTTCTCTCTGTTCAAGACCAACTGCGAGCAAAATAGAAGAGCCCTTAAAGTGTATCAGCCGCCAACCGATACGCCCATCCTCCGCATACAGAACTTTCGTGCCCGTGACTTATCTGACGTCGGCAACGAAAAAGTCGGCGGCGGCGGCGGTGGAGAAGGTGGCGGTGGCGGTGGCGGTGGCGGTGGCGGCAATCGCTCCGATATCCGCCTGAAGCGCGACATTGCCGAGGTCGGCACACTGCCGAACGGTTTAAGGCTCTATCGCTTCAAGTATCTGTGGAGCGATACCGTATGGGTCGGCGTTATGGCTCAGGAGGTTCTTAAGGTCGCACCGCAAGCCGTTATCACCGGCAGCGATGGCTTCTACAGCGTTCGCTACGACCTGCTTGGCACCTCAATGATGACCTTTGAGGAATGGCAAGCCCGGACGGCTGCAAATCACCACCCGCCGCTGGCAGCATAACACTTCATTGAAACGTGAATACCGGGCCAGGTCACATCGACCTGGCCTGTTTCTTGATCAAGCCTTGTCACGATAGCCGTTGGTAATTGGGTAACGCCGGTCACGGCCGAAATTCTTGGCGGTTGTCTTCACCCCCGGCGCTGATTGCCGGCGTTTATACTCCGCGATGTAGAGCAGATGCTGAATGCGTTCCACCATCGCCTTGTCGTGGCCATTGGCGGCAAGCTCACTGACCGAGCGCTCATTCTCCACCAGCCCTTGAAGAATGTCGTCGAGAACATCATAGGGCGGCAAGCTGTCTTCGTCCCTTTGGCCTTCGCGCAACTCTGCCGACGGCGCTTTGGTGATGATATTCTCCGGAATGACCCGGCCATCGGGGCCTAAAAGACCGTCCGGCCTGCTCTGGTTGCGATAACGAGCAAGCGCGTACACTTCGGTCTTGTAGACATCCTTGATTGGGTTGAATCCGCCATTCATGTCCCCATAGAGCGTTGCATAGCCAACTGACATCTCCGACTTGTTGCCGGTGGTCAGCAACATCGAGCCCATTTTGTTGGAAATCGCCATTAGGATCGTGCCACGGGCTCGTGACTGAATATTCTCCTCGGTCACATCGCTCTCTCGCCCGGCAAACAGCTCTGCCAGCGCCGAATCAAAGCCTTCCACTGGTCCGGCGATCGGCACGACGTCATACTTCACATTCAGCGCTGCAGCGCAGGCTTCGGCATCGCTTAGGCTTTCACCAGAGGTATATTTATAGGGCAGCATGACGCAGTGCACCCGCTCCGCGCCAAGTGCGTCTACGGCCATTGCCGCCACCACGGCCGAATCGATGCCGCCGGACAAGCCAAGCACAACGCTCGGGAACCGGTTCTTCTCGACATAGTCCTTCAGACCCAGCACGCAGGCCCGCCAAACCGTTTCGTGCCCTTGTATTGCCGGTTGCGGTTCAATCGGCGCACACTGCCATGTGCCGTCTGCTCGGCGCCAATCCGATATCAACACCTGTTCGATGAATGCGGGCATCTGAAAGGCCAGTGAGTGATCGGCATTCAGTCCGAATGAAGCGCCATCGAACACCAGCTCATCCTGGCCGCCGACTTGGTTGAGATAGACCAGGGGCAGACCAGTCTCGGCGACACGGGCTACTGACAAGTTCAGCCGCACGTCCTTTTTGTCCGATTCAAACGGCGACCCGTTCGGCACCAGCAGCAATTCAGCACCGGTCTCGGCCAGACACTCGCAGACATCTTCGGTCCAGATGTCCTCACAGAT
>JAEKFU010000728.1 GCA_016522385.1 Pseudomonadota bacterium | reverse complement strand
TGCCCAGCTCCATCGCCAGATCGAGCAGAGCCCGGCGTTCCGCAACGGTCATGGTGACACCGGTCGGATTGGAGAAATCCGGCACCGCATAGGCAAACTTCGGCTCACCTCCCTTGGCCTTGGCCCGATCGCGATATCCGGCCGGACATTGGCTTTCGGTTGCAGATCGAAAGTGTCGTAGCAAGGCTCGTATGCGTTAAAGGCCTGCAGCGCACCGAGATAGGTCGGCGCCATAATCAGTGCGGTATCCTTCGGTGACAAAAAGAGCCTTCCAAGAAAATCAAGCGCCTGTTGAGAGCCGTTTGTGATCAGGATATTGTCCGCAGCACAGGGCACCCCAAGACCGTTCATATAGCCGGCAATCCACTCACGAAGTGCAGGATAGCCTTCGCTCGGTGAGTACTGGAAAGTCTGGGCTTGGACTTGAGCTTCGCCCATCACCAATCGAAAGGCCTCGTCCAATGCATCGCTAGGGAAAAGCGCGGGATCGGGAATACCACCGGCAAAAGAGATAATGTCCGGCTCGGCCAGCAACTTGAGCAGTTCACGGATTTCGGAGGCCTGCATGCGCCCGGCTCTGGAGGCAAAACAGGAATTGAAGTCAAAGGCGGCTGCGCTCATCACTGACGGTCCGGGGAAACTCTTGCGAATGTAGTTGGATTGAAGCAGAAATCGCAAATTAGGTCAATAATACTGACCTATAAAATCGGACTGCCATTCGTGGCTGAACCTCAAATCTCGACCTTGTCGATGATCATCCGTTCCTCTTCCAGCCGAACCAGATCGGCCTTTCGTTGGTCCAGATAATCGCGGGTAAATGGTACCGCATCTTGGCGCTTGGCCAATTGAAACTGGAAGATCATCAACCGGTCGTGACTGAATGCGGTTTCAGATATCGCCAAATAGAGTTCCCACATCCGGCAGAACCGCTCATCATAGATCTCGGCAGCCTCATCCCAATTCGCCATGAAACGCTCACGCCACACACGGCATGTGCGGGCGTAGTGCATTGGCAGGATCTCAAGGTCCTTGATCAGGAAACCGGCGCGCTCGATGGAGGGGCAGATCTGCGAGATTGCGGGGACATAGGCGCCGGGGAAGATGTATTTCTCGTTGAACGGCCCTTGTGTCAACACCGGTTTTGGCCGGCCGATCGCGTGCACCACCATGACGCCACGCCGGTCGAGCAAACCAAAGGCCTTTTTGAACATGATGTCGTAATTCTGTCGCCCGACATGTTCCAGCATGCCGATTGAAATGATCCGGTCGAACGTCCCGTTAACATCGCGGTAGTTCTGCAGACGAAACTCTGTGAGGTCACTTAGGCCCCGATTTATGGCTCTCTTTTGCGCAATGCGTACCTGTTCTTCGCTGAGAGTCACGCCGGTCACATGAGCGCCGATCAATTCTGCGATATAGAGTGCCAGGCCGCCCCAGCCGCATCCCATCTCGAGCACCCGCTGGCCCGGCTCGACCAGCAGCTTGGCAGTGACATGGCGCTTCTTGGCCAGTTGCGCCTCTTCAAGAGTCATGTCCTCCCGGTCGAAGTAGGCGCAGGTATACTGCCAGTCGTCATCGAGAAACAGACGGTAAAGCCTGCCGTCGAGGTCATAGTGATGCGCCACCATGCGCTTTTCCGCACCGGCCCGCCACAGGTCCTTGATGCGATCCCCCACATAATGGAGTGCGGTTACGAACTTGACGAAGTTGGGCAAATGGCGCCGGAATCCATTGCGCTTCATCAGCGCGACATAGTCGAACAGGCTTCCCTGATCGATGACGAACCGGCCGTCCATATACATCTCGCCGAAGCGCATCGCCGGGTTGACGGCAATGCTGCGCTGCGCGGCCCGATCCGTGAATCTGATTTTGATCGGCGCATCGCTGCCATCGCCATAAGTTTGCGAGACACCGGACGCGAAGGTCACCTCAAGCGAACCCTGCTTCACGGTACGTTCGAAGAAACGTTGCAGGGAACGTTCGATCATTGCGTTGAAAATCCAGCACGGCCGAATTGCATCGGCGCATGTTTGTCAGACGGTTGGCTGGTTGTCGAGGTTCTGCACGCTCAATATCTCACCGCAACCTGGTAAAGACCGTCCACCGTCAAGGCCATACGCTGATAGTCGAGGGTATCTGGCGTGTCACTTGGCATGTGATAGTTGGGGTTCCGGAAGAACGCGGTGTCGGTCACCATTACTGCCGGCAGGTTGTGTCGCCAGAAGCTCCAATGATCTGAAAGATCGATCCCAGGCACAAATCCAGGTGCATTGATCGAGTAAACTGGCAGCGCGTCGTCGGTTCGCATCAGCTTTTTTACCCGCGCCACGCGCGCCCGATCGAACGCCTGACCGACAACGCCGATGAAGTTGCCGCGGTCGGGATAGAACCATTTCAGAAAGGACAACGGATAAGTTTGTGAGCCAGGGGCATCTGCGAAATAGCCTATCATCTCCACGCTGATCATCAGTTTGATTTCCAGAGCCTCACTGACCAGCCATTCGGCGTAAATGTACGAGCCCATATTCGCAGACTTGAAATTCGGCAATTCCTCCAGTGAAAAAGCAACCAGATCCAGCCCGTGGGCCAAGTCAGGCTTGGCGCGGCCAATCATTCGTGCCAGTTCCAGTACGCCGGCCACTGCGCCGGCATTATCATCCGCGCCAGGATTGTTGTCTCCTTCGACGTCATAATGGGCGCCGATCACCACTCGCGGCGACTCTTGTGGTCCCAGCGAGCAAACAATGTTGTGATAATCGTTGTCACCGATCTTGAAGGTGCGCCTTTCGGGCATACAGCCGGCCTTCTTGAACTCGGCTTCGATGTAATTCGCAGCAGCATTCAGGGAAGCGACATTGTGAAATGCACGCGAAGGTTTAAGAGCTGCGAGGAATTGAACATCCGCCTCAAGCCGGACAGGAACAGCCTTGGGCGAATCGGGCGTCACGTCGCGCGCAAACAGCGCCGGGTTTTTCAAGAACCAGAAGACAGCCGCGTAGACGAGCACGCAGACCATGACAGATGCAATCAGCAACTTGATCATGCCGGATACCTGGAATCTCCTTGTCGCCCAAGACCTATGACACGACACAATCGGCAAACAGACCAGCATTTTTTCCAAAAATGCCGAACTTATCCAGCACAGCGACGCAAATAACAGGCTCGTTGCGAAAAGGACTGCTGCGGTTCTCAAGTCAGTTTGATAACGTGGATTTGACAACCCAAGGCGATCATGACTGCTGCAGCCGGACCACAACACATCTCTCTTTCGGTTTGTTACCGGATAATCGTGTTGTCCGTATTGGGAACAGCCATAGGGATTGTCGTATCGCTCTGTGCCATCGGATTTCTGGAGTGTGTCCAATGGCTAAATGACCGGTTGCTGGTCTCGCCGCGTACCCGCATCCAGCAAGAGCAAAATCAGCTTCTTATCGTCGCTGCCACACTGCTGGCACCGGCCATTGGCGGGCTCATCGTCGGCTTTGTCTTGTACCGCTTAATGCCTGAAAAGCGGCCGCTTGGCCCGCCTGACACAATACTGATGGTCCAGACGCAAAACACACAGGCATCCGCTCGCAGCGGCCTGTTGTCGACACTCGCAGCCATTATCTCGCTCGGATCAGGCGCCTCGGTGGGACAATATGGGCCAATGGTCTATCTGGGTACGTTGGTCGGTATCGCCGTCAACCGGATGCGGGTGAATGTTCCCGACATACACTCGATCTGCATTGCCAGTGGCGCCGCCGCCGCCATTTCGACTGCGTTCAACGCGCCGATCGCCGGCCTCGTCTTTGCCCACGAGGTTATACTGCGTCACTATTCCATCCGTGCCTTTGCGCCGACCACAGTCGCTGCGGCGGCCGGTTATGTTGTGGCCAATGTCATATTCCAGCGCCCGCCGTTGTTTCGCGTCGGCTTCGAGGGTGTCCAGCATGGCCATGAGTTTGTGCTTTTCGCTATCATTGGTGTCTTGAGCGCGCTGCTCGCCATTGTCTACATGAGGTCCATTTTGGCCTGTGCCGCCCTTGCCGGCCGTAGCCGGATCCCCCCGGTCCTTCGACCGATGCTCGCCGGGCTTTGTTTGGGCTTGATCGCGCTGGCACTACCGGATGTGCTTGGTATTGGACGCGAGACTTTGCGTTTTGCCACTATAGAGGGCGCCTTCGGGCTCGGCGAACTGGCGCTGATCCTGGTGGCCAAGATGGCCGCCACCATACTGTGCCTTGGATTCGGCTTCGCTGGCGGCGCTTTCAGCCCGGCCTTGCTGATCGGTATTCTGTTCGGGGCGCTCTTTGGCAGTGTCCTAGACGATCTAACCCCAATCGCGCACTCCGGCATGATTCCTTATGCGATCTGCGGCATGATGGCGGTCACCAGCCCGGTTATCGGTGCACCGCTTTCTACCATCCTTATCGTGTTTGAGTTGACCCGCAGTTACGATCTCACGATCGCCGCTATGGTTGCCGTGGTGTTCGCTAATATCGTTGCTTACCGCATGTTTGGTCGGTCGCTGTATGACGTCCAACTGCGCGGGCGCGGGTTCGATCTGTCGTTCGGGCGCGACAATGCCATCTTGGCGAACCGCCGGATCACCGAACTGATGCACGATGATTTTCTGCGTTTCGATCCGGGCGACGAAATTGGCGGTGCGTTGCGGCGGCTGAGAGACAATGGCCGCGCCGAAGGACTCATCGTCGATCAAGACGGCATCTATGTAGGCATCCTTCGCGTTCAGTCCTGCCTGAAGCTCAATGCTTCGGCGTTGGTCGGCGATGCAGCGGACCGCACAGCGCTCAGATTCGATGAAGCCACCAGCATATGGCAGGCAATGGAAGCGTTCCGTGGATTTCTGGGCGAGGTAACACCGGTCGTGTCGGCTACCGACCGCAG
>JAEKFU010000624.1 GCA_016522385.1 Pseudomonadota bacterium | reverse complement strand
TCTCTGCGCGATGACGCTGCTCAGCTGCCTGAGTATCCTGCAGCGGTAGAGCAGCATGAAAACTCAGGTGCCTGGAAACGTCGTTTCGTCAGTGACTCGTTTCATTCGCTACCATACGGGGAACCGGAGGTGACCCACCGCGTGCACGTATACGAAGTGCTGCCTGATCGTTGATCTTGCAAGCGGTCCGCTCTACCACCGGTAACCTATTCTTCTCGGCATTCCGCCCGTTACTCAACCAGCGCATAGGTTCCCGTTGAAAAGGCCGACAGCTTTTTATTGTCCGCCCCCGTGACTTCAGCGTTGCAGAAAATCATAGTGCGGCCCTGGCGCATGATCTTGGCGGTGAGCAGAGCGTCTTCGTTGGCAATCGGGCGCATGTAGTTGACTGTGAGGTCGACGGTCGTGAACGGCTTGAAACCGCCAAGCGCGGCGCAGATCGCGATCACCATTGCGGTGTCGGCACCGGTCAGCAGGGCCTGGCCGCAGATCATGCCGCCGACACGGCACAGCCTCACATCAAACGGCATGCGCAGGCGGGCCGACTGCGGTGTGATGTCGTCGACCTGGAGATTGAGTTCCTGCACCCAGGGCGCAAATATTTCACCAAGGAGCGCCTGCGTCTCGGCAGGGCTGAGGCCTCGTTCAAATGGTGTCATGTGATGCTCCGTTCCCTCGTAATGCCATAGCGCTCAGGAGATCCTGCCAGCACGCACCGGTGCGCAGACCAAAGGTGCGCAAGTGTATCGGCTTCGTCGGCAACCATAGGTGCGTATAGCCGGCGACATCCAGCGGAACGATGCCGGCAAGGCGCCGTTCCAGAGGCAATCTCCTTCGCTCGAAGCTTAGTCGAGACGCGGCATGGAATCTATGTTGCGGCAGGCCGCATGGGTAGACCGGAGTTGGCGCTTCCCGGACCAATGCAGCCGCCGTTCAGCTAGAGCGTGTCTTTTGAACCCTCACAGGGCAGAGTAGAAATTCAGAGCCGGCATGAAACAATCTGAAGCTTTTCTACAATAGTGCAATTCTGCAATTTTGGTCCTGGCGACGGTCAAACTGAAAAGGGTTCGGCGAATGATCGAAGCAGTTAGAACGCCAAAAGAACGATTTAGAGACCTCCCCAATTGGATTTGGAACCCCTGTTTCGCAACAGATCTACCGTCATACGAAGGGATGCGGATGGCATATCTGGACGAAGGACCAAAGGATGCGCCGGTGTTTCTTTGCCTCCACGGACAGCCGACATGGGGTTATCTCTATCGCAAGATGGTCCCGGTTTTCCTGCATGCCGGCGCGAGGGTTGTTGTCCCGGATCTGTTTGGCTTTGGGCAGTCAGACAAGCCCGTAGACGAGGCTGTGTACACGTTTAGCTTCCATCGCAACTCACTCATCGCATTGATCGAGCGGTTGGATCTGCAGCACATAACGTTGGTCTGCCAAGACTGGGGCGGGCTTCTCGGCCTGACAATACCGCAGGACATGCCGGAACGATTTGAGCGCATGCTGATTATGAATACGGTTCTTGGACTTGGCGGTGGGTCCAGCCAAGGGTTTGAGGAGTGGAAAGCTTTTCATCGTGAAAATCCTGACTATGACCTTGCGGCGCTGATGCAACGCTATGCCCCCAATTTGTCGGACAAAGAGGCTGCCGCCTATGCCGCGCCTTTTCCCGGCCGGAAGTTCAGGGCAGGGGTGCGTCGATTTCCAGAGCTCGTGATGACAGAGCCCGACATGGAAGGCGTGGATATCTCGAAGCGGGCTGCCAAGTGGTTTGGATCGCGCTGGCATGGCGATAGTTTCATGGCCGTTGGCATGAAGGACATTCTCATTACACCTCGGTTGATGGAGCGAATGAGCCAGATACTATGCATTTCGCGAGCGCCCTTGCTGTTGCCTGAGACAGGGCACTTTGTCCAAGAAGATGGCGATATCGTTGCGCGGGCAGCACTCTCAGCATGGTCCCGCCAATAGTGATCGACACTTTCTTCCGGGTCTGGCGACAGCGTCCACACATGGCAGATCGTGTTGATAAAGTCATTTTCCCAGACTCATCGATGACGCTCTAGACGAGCATTGCAGACTCTGACACTGTGGCCGTTGGTTTTCCACACTTACCCTGCGACATCTGCGCCCAATTTGATGTGCCGCGTTGATGTTGGGATTTGCAATGGGATATCACCATCACTTTCCACGATTCGCAAAAAACACAATTGGACACCAGAAGCTGAAGGAGCTGACTTTGTCGGAGCACAATTCAATAGGACTGCGTATTGCCGAAGCTAGAGTGGCGGTGGGGCTCACTATCGAACAGGCAGCTTTGCGGGCCGCGATAGCCAAGAGTACGCTGAAGAGCTGGGAAAGTGATCGTGCCGCTCCGCGGCCCAATAAACTTCAGTTGTTGGCTGGAGTGCTGGGAGTCTCGATGACCTGGCTTCTTACAGGTCAGGATAAGTACGACACAATCTCCGACGCACCTAATCGCTTGGGAAAATTGGAAGTCAAGGTCGCCAGGCTGGGTGCATTGCAACGCGAAGTGACCGAATTGAGCAATGAGATAGCCCGAGACCTCGAGAACATGCGGAGAATTGACGAAGAGCTTGATTCACTTGCTGCATAGCAATGTGAGATTTATTCCGATACATGCGTCTTTAGCTAAGGTGGGATCCAATTGCGTCATCGGTAGAATCCACTGTCGCGCCTTTCCCTTCTTATGAATCTGTCCAAGTCTGCCAGCTCTTGCGCCAAAGAATACGAACTCGGGTCTCCTCTTAGGACACAGTATCCCCAGATTTCCCCGTTGACACGACCCCAGTACCGGGGGGCATATGATTTGACCGGTGGTTGTAAAACGGCGAATGGCGACCCGGGTCTTTGCCGACAGAACTCGGGTATGTCGTCACCAGGACGGGCAGGAGCAATCGCTTCGCGTGTGCCCTTGCCGATTCAAGAACCAGGCAAATGACATAGCGGCTTGTCGGAGGCTTTGCCCCTGATTGAACGTGCCAGTGCCCATCGCCCCTCGCAGCGACAACTCCGGAACTTGGCAAAGGTTACCAAACTGCCTGTCGGACAGATTTGACATGGCTCAAATCGAATTGGCCCGGCGCAGTCAGCTGTCCGATCGAGTGACGTCGGAAACATTTTCTGATCGTCCAAGTTCAGACCCTAGAGCGGAAAGCCAGCAAGAGGCACCGGCGCGCCTGGAAGTGAGCGGTCGGAGAGTCGGGTAGGGGCATTTCCCGCCGAACCCGGCAAATGGCCGATACGGCAGCTATCGGCACTTTCCGGGCCTGGAGAAACTTCCTGATTTTCGACCCCTATCAGGGGCGAAACGGACTCGGCACAAGGATATTCGCAGAACCCGAAATGGGGCAAATTTCGCCTTCGCGCATTGCCGCGCACTACGGATGCGTAACGGTCGCAGTACGTTCGCTATGCCATACAGATACAGATGCCCCCAACCCCCACAGGGGGGCTTTGAAATCTGGTTTTGAAAAGGGCAACAGGTCGGCCCCCTGTGCCGAGAGGATCAAAGCCATCATCGCAACGGGTCTGCAAGATCGCGTTTTCCACGACAGTTTCAATCGGCCCCTTGACGGGCGCGACAGAAAAATGTAGCCAGAAATTCAACTTCAGAAGTGCGCCCGGAGAAATCCGTGGCGCTTTTTGTTTGGCCAAATGAGCTGCTTGATGCAGGTCAACGCAATTCGGGCACGATAGTGCTTAAGTCTGCAGAATTCGCATTATCGAAAGTCAGAACTCATCTTGTTGTATCGCATCCTCGCCACGTCCATCATCGTGGCAATTGTGTTCCTGTCGAAACCCGCCGCCGCATTCCACACCGATGTAAGTTCCGTACGTTTAAGCGAGGACGGGGTCATGCTTTTCGCCCAAAAATCCAAGCGCAAACGAAAGTCCAGGATGTCACATATCGAGGCTTTGAAGCTCTGCCGTAAGAGGTACGGAACAAGCAATGTTCAAAGGGTGCGAATCCGTGCCGACGGAATGGTGATTTGTTACGTGGATGTTACAAACCCGTCAAAAGGCGGTCGCAAGAACTACAACCGATAGGCTGTTGTGCTAACGGTAAACCTCCACATGCGACAATGAACGGACGTTTTCGCTCCCTGCGGGACACGCTCGACTTCAGGGGCAAAGCCGTCATGCTCCGCAACTGTTCAGCTGAAGCTCATTTGCCAGTAGACGGCGTTTGCAAAGACCCTTATGCATCGTGCACTTGCGTGCCGGTCAGCGCCGGTACGAATGTGCAGATCACGCGCATTCGGGTATTGGCACGGATCCGATGGCGGTCATGCTCGTTCATTGCGTAAAGCGTCCCCGCCCTAATCTCATGGATGGTGCCTGTGTCGAGCTCCTCGACGGTCCCTTCGCCCTCCAGGCAGTAACACGCCTCCAGGTGGTTCTTTTGCCAGAGCGTCATTTCGAACCCCTCTTCGAGGATGCTGTCCGTCAGCGTGGCGCCCATGCCGTCCTCCCGGTGAAGCAGGCGAATGCTGTGCCATTTGTCGCCATGCATTTCACCTTTGGTGCCGTACACATCCTGCAGCGTCTTGACGATCATGGGCGAAGTTTCGGATTGGTCAGACGTCGACCTCCTTGATCAGGGTCTCCAGGTAATCGCGCGTCTCCTGGTCCCAGTCGTCGGGGTTTTCGTCATGGGCGATCCGCGCGTGATTTCCCATCAGTTGCCAGACTTCCTGCCTGCTTTCGGCGACAACACTCGCCGGACAGGCTTCCATGCCTTCACAATCGCGACAGGCGTATGAATAGGCTTTGGTCATTTTCTGTACTCCACTGTCTATCCTGGAAAACCATCGTAATTGCGCATGTTCTCGTTGAACTTCACCCAGTGAAGGCGTTCGCGCAGAAAAACATTGGATTCCGGCGTGATCGCGTTGGGGTCATCGAGAGAGGCGATGGTGATCGCGATATCGTTCCAACCCTCACCCCCGAAAGTCAGCGATGATCCACACTTGCTGCAGAACCCACGCCGAATGCCGGGAGAGGATTCATGCTCGGTGATCTCACCTCTTGTTACCTCGAAGTTTTCTGGCGACGCGCCGAACCACGCTACATAGGCGCCACCGGTTGCACGCCGGCAATCGTCGCAATGGCATATGCCTGAATAAGTGTGCGGTCCGCTAACCCGATAGCGTACCGCACCGCACATGCAGCCGCCGTCATGGTGTTGCGATTTGTCGTTCATGTCTGATCACCTCGCATGCTGAACTTGCTGGCCGTCGTCAATTCCGCGACCTGAAAATATATAGTTTTTATACACATCCAGCTATTGCTCGTTGTCTGGTCATCATTTTGATTGGTTGATATTATTGGGAGTTTTTCGTTCGAAAGCGACTCAATAATTTTTCTGAACTGGAAGAAAAACTACCATATGGACTGGTCAGACATTCCGCCCCTCAACAGTCTGCGTGCCTTTTCGGCGCTGGCGGAGACAAGCAGCTATTCAAAGGCGGCGTCACAGCTGAACGTGACACATGCGGCCGTTCGTCAGCAGGTCAAGGCGCTGGAAGAGTACCTGGGCATATCGCTTGCCTACCGCCAAGGGCGCGGCGTCCGGCTGACGCCCGATGGGGCGGCGCTTGCCCGCCGCCTCGAGGACGGGTTTGGTGCAATCCGGCGAGGTGTCGAAGCGCTTAAAGGTGCAGACGCGTCACGGCCGGTGCAGATCACGACGTCGCCGGCTTTCGCCGTGGAGTGGCTCATGCCACGTATCGCGGAATTCCAGCAGCGGCATCCCGACATCACGCTCATGCTGAACCCGACGGCAGAAGTGATCGAGTTAAGGCCGGGTGGTATCGATG
>JAEKFU010000554.1 GCA_016522385.1 Pseudomonadota bacterium | reverse complement strand
CATCTATGTCACCCACGGCTACACGTCGATCTTTCGTCGTTGGCTCGAGGAGCGCGGTTATGATGCCCGTGTCGTTGACACCGAATTCGAAGGTGAGCTGCTCGACGAAAGGGCAACGGACGCACCACCCGGTACTCGGGAACCGGCATCATGAAGTCATTCGCCGAGCTGTTCACGCGTCTCGACCAGACCACCAAGACCAACGCCAAGGTCGACGCGCTTGCCGACTATTTCCGCACTTCTGAAGATGCCGACAAACTGTGGACCATCGCCCTGCTGTCACACCGCCGTCCGCGCCGAACGGTCACCACCACTTTGTTGCGCCAATGGGCCGCCGAAGCCGGCAATATCCCTCTGTGGTTGTTTGAGGAGGCCTACCCTGTCGTGGGCGATCTTGCCGAGACCATCGCCCTCATACTGCCACCGCAAACCGAGGCAAGTTCTGCCTCTTTGGCGGATTGGATCACCATGATTGTCGAGTTGCGCGATGCAGACGAGGCGCAAAAGAAGCGGCAGGTGCTGACAGCCTGGCGCCAGCTCGACCGCGTCGAACGATTCCTGTTCAACAAACTGATCACCGGCGGTTTCCGCATCGGCGTTTCGCAAAAGCTCATGACCCGCGCGCTGGCCAGCGCCACCGGGATCGAAGAAACCGTCATTGCCCACCGCCTGATGGGCAACTGGACACCGGACAAGACAACCTATGCCGACTTGATCCTCAGCGATGACCCGCTTGAGAACCTGTCGCGGCCCTATCCGTTCTGCCTGGCCTATGCGCTGGAGGGTGAGCCGGCAGGCCTCGGCGACCCGCAAGACTGGCACGCCGAGCGCAAGTGGGACGGCATTCGCGGCCAGGTCATCGTCCGTGGCGGTGAGGTTTTTGTGTGGTCGCGCGGCGAGGAACTGGTCACCGACCGTTTTCCGGAATTCTCCGGCCTGCATGAGGTTTTGCCAGACGGCACCGTTCTCGATGGCGAGATTCTGCCCTGGCGCGATGAAACACCGCTCGGCTTCCAGGTTCTGCAAACCCGGATTGGCCGCAAGACGGTCAGCAAGAAACTGCTCACCGACGCCCCGGTCATTCTCAAAGCATATGACCTGTTGGAACATGGCGGTACGGACATGCGAGCGCGCCCGTTTGCCGAGCGCCGCGCTCACCTGGAACAACTGCTGCAAAACCATGCAGCCAGCGCATTGCGGTTGTCCCCGCTCTTGACTTTCGAGGAGTGGCAGGAGCTCGACCTCGAACGCGATAGCTCGCGCGACCATGCAAGCGAGGGGCTGATGCTGAAGCGCTCAGACAGCGTCTATCACACCGGTCGTCGCAAAGGTGACTGGTTCAAATGGAAGGTTGATCCGATGACCGTCGATGCGGTCATGATCTATGCTCAGCGCGGTCACGGCCGGCGCGCTAACCTGTTCACCGATTTCACCTTCGCAGTCTGGCAGGCCAGCCGGCTGGTACCGGTCACCAAGGCCTATTCCGGCCTGACCGACGCCGAATTCAACGAGATCACAGCGTGGGTGCGCCGCAACACCGTCGAGCGCTTTGGCCCGGTGCGCAGCGTCAAGCCGCACCATGTCTTTGAGATCGCCTTCGAAGGCATCCAGAAAAGCACGCGCCACAAGTCCGGCATCGCCCTGCGCTTTCCCCGCATGCACCGCTGGCGCCGCGACAAGCCGATCGAAGAGGCAAACACCCTTGAGGATCTGCACGCGCTGCTGATGGCCGAAGGCCCACCCGCGTGAGCGTTATGCATGTCGGTCGATGTTGCATACCGGCTCGGCTGACGAAATCAGCGATCGCTCAACGCCAACAGTCATCTGTTGCCGGACAACCGTGCCCGTTTGATCTTTCGCAAATGTTGACGCGGCGCTATCATTTTGCCGTGAGCAAAGCCGCAGCATAGGTGCGGCAATCAAATAATGGGAGGTCGTCATGAAGATTTTTATTTCCGTCGATATGGAAGGCACGACAGGGCTGGAACGCCTTGAGGAGATATTTCGCGGTCTGCCTGGCTTCGACAGGTTTCGTCAGCTCATGGCCGGCGACGCCAATGCAGTGATCCAGGGCGCGATCGATGGCGGTGCGACCGAAGTCGTGGTCAGCGATTCCCATGGCTATATGTGCAATATCTATCCGGATGATCTGATCAAGGGCGTGCAGCTGAAGCGCGGCCAGATCAAGCGCCAATGGTGCCAGATGAAGACGTTCGATCGAACCTTCGACGCTGCCATACTGATCGGCTATCACGCCAAGGCGGGCACCGAAGACGGCATACTGGCACATACCTGGATAACCGGTTTCCGGGACGTTCGTGTCAACGGCCAGTCGGTCCCCGAACCCTCCCTCAATACCTGGTTGGCCGGCAGCTTCGGGGCGCCGGTAGTGATGCTCAGCGGTGACAATTATGTCATCGAACAGGCCATGCCGGTCTTGGGCGACATCGAGTACGCACAGCTCAAGACCTCCACCGGCTTCTTCAGCGGCGATCACCTGCCGATCGACAAGACAAGGTCATTGTTGCGTGAAACCGCAGCTCGCGCCGTCGCGAATGCCGGCAAGATCTCGCCGGTCACCTGCGAGCTACCGGTGACCATCGAGGTCGATCTGTCAGCCGATCCGGTCAACGATCCCGCACTTGGCCAGCGCGTTGACGACAATGCGCGTTTCATCGACCTGGGATGGGAGAAGGAGAAAGCCGCCTTGAGCGATGTCGATCTGATCCTGGCGACCCATCCCGAGGCCTCTTCGCCCAAGACCGGCACCATCTCGTTCACCTGTGGCGATTATCAGACCGCCTACCGCACGCTGCACTCGATCCTGCTCGAGATCTACGAACGCGATATCGAAAATCTGATCGACGATATCGCCGACGTCGAGAACTACGCCCGTCCCGGCCTGCAGGACATCGTCTATCCCGACTACCCGATGAACGAGATCGGCCCACGCGAATAGGTTTGCAAGCTCGACAGCTGTTGGCCAGCGCGCGTGGCGGATGCCTCGATCTGGGTGACCGGTTGAGATTGTCGTAAGTAAAGTTCTCGCTCAGACCCTGCATCAGGTCCTGGCGCTGGGTGAGGTTGCCGAGATCATCGAACGTGTAGTCGAGGTTCTGGATGAAGGTGGCGCCCTTCATGGAAGAGATCGCATCGAGCCTGCCGGTGGCATCCGTATAGAGCCGGTTGGTCTGAACCCCGTTGCCGAGGGTCTCCAGGATGACATTGCCGCGCGTATCGAAACTGTCGGCGCGCCAGTATTCGGCGTTCGATGAGTGGTTCTTGACCGTGAGCAAGGTGCCCCAGGTGGAGTATTCCTGGCGCACCTCAAGGCCGGACGGGTAGGTGGTGAGGTAGGGCCTCCCGGCCGTGTCGTAGGCGGTGGTTGAGGTATAGTCGGTATCGTCGATGGTCTCGGCGACCGAGGACGGCCGGCCGATACTGTCGTAGGCCGGGGTGGCAATCTGGTTAAGGAGGGGCCCGGTAGCTTAAGCCGACGGAGCTCTGGGTCCGGATTCGTTTCGGCGTCTGTCACAGAATTCGGTCAACCAATTCAGCGGCATAAGGCAGGTATTGGTTCAAACACATCTGCAAACCTGCGCTGGCCAAACAACTAACGCGGCCCGCTCAAAAACAAGAGGCTCTTTCCATACCCTCACCTTTACCACAATCCTATTCAATCACATCTCCAGCCTCCAAAAAATCAAGACCAGCGTAGCCCTGAGCGTCAACGAACTGCTTGACCTTGTCCGTACAGAATAACCAGAACCGGTTTTGATTTACCCTGAAGAAATCACACCCCGACAAATCGGAATTGCGAACATACAATCCGTGCCCCGGCACGCGTTTCTTACGAATCTCAAAATTCTCAAATTCCTCTTCATTCCATCCGTCTTCAGATTTCTCAATTCCACTTATTTTGATTGAATCCCTACCTTGATCATCTACCCAGCGCACTATTGTCGAACGATCTTCGTCAGCATCCAGGCAGCACGTAATCCAGAGCGCTTTTAGCTCTGGCCATGTCTTATCGTCCGGCCGGTCACCTGCATGATTCTCGATGGTTGTATAGGGAACATTTATCCCAATTGCGCCTTCAAATTTTGCAACGAGTTCTTCCACCACGCTCTTCCGGCCAATCGGGGTCAACATAAGAACCGGCCAGAAAAAGTCATCCATCTTCCTTAGTCTGCGATTCCAATTGATTGCCAGCTTTCCAGACGGTAGCGGCATAGTATTTCCATCGCCGTCAGGACAATGTAACCTCCATTCAGGTCCAGCCTCAATCCAAAGCTCGGAGTCGAATGGTGTGTCAATCTCCCAAATCTTCATGGCTTTCCATTTCTGGCGCGGGCATATCAGCGAAAAATTACGCCTCGTTACCGCACGCAAATGATATTTCTGTACTACACCGCTTCATAATCTGACGCTGTTGTCTAAACCACAGGAACGTGCTTGGTAGCGACAAGAATCCCAAGCCTCGAAGAATGGTCTGATTGAACACTCGAAAATTCGATGGACTCTTGAAATGGTGCGGTTTGAAAAATAGCCTCATCAATCTGTTGCGAACGGTCAACACGTCTTTGGATGTCACCTTATTGCGCTCGCGCAGTATGGCCCGTAGTTCGCGAAGGAATTTATCATTGTACTTGCCCGCGTTATGTACATCCATATGACGTTGTGCCTTGACGTTATAGATATTCGGAGAGCCCCTAACGCCAATTATCCTACCATCCCGCAATACATGCGGTGCGTTCGCACGCAACCATTTTACTATTTCTTTAGGCACGGTGTGGTGGCCATGAAAGCCTACCCATTTGAATTTGTTGTACAAATTCGCAAAAGCCGCAGTCAGTGCCCCATTTGCGAACTTGCCACCGGTCAGCTCTGCAGCGGCACCGCCAGCCGCAGCCACAATGGCGGTATCGGCAACGACTTGGCCGAGTGAGGCTTTCCCAGCCTGAATGCTTGCGGGATCGGTGCCTGTAATGCCTCCGGACAGAACACCGACAGCTGCACCGATGGCGTTGGCGGCAAAGCCTTCCAGGAAGTTGCCGCCCTGGGCCATCGCAATCGCACCGCCGACAACACCGTGGATCGCACCCTTGACCGCAGCGAACGCAAGGCTGGTGCCAGTGCCGACGAACTCACCGACAGCACTCCATACA
>JAEKFU010000344.1 GCA_016522385.1 Pseudomonadota bacterium | reverse complement strand
CAAAGCCGGTCATCGCCCCGTCAGCACCGCGTGCCATTTCCTCGGGCAGGAACAGACCGCCATTGCCGCACAGGATCGAGATCCGCCGCGCACCCTTCTCGGACGCGGTTCTGAGCGCAGAGATCTTCTCTAGTCCCGGCCAGTCCTCGTGCTTCAGCATCACGCAGGTTGGACTATCCTCGACAATTTTCAGTATTACCTTGGGTGGAATCACGACCGAGGTTGCTAGCGGGAAATCCTGCAGCACGAACCGGGTATTACCCAAGACCTGCGCGACATGGCCATAATAGTCGACGATCTGCTGATCAGAACGCAGCGAGGATACCGGCGCCACCATGACGCCCGCTGCCCCGGCGTCCATTACCGCATTGCTGAGTTCCTCCATCTGGGCAAAGCCCGGCGCCGACACGCCAACGATGACCGGCACCTTGCCACCAACGCGGGTAACCACACGCTTGACGACTGACAGAGCCTCCGCACCCGTCAGTTTCGGCGCCTCGCCCATCATGCCCAGCACCGTCAGACCGTTGGCGCCCCTGTCGAGATAGAAGTCCGTCATGCTGTCGACGCTTGCAAGATCAAGAGAGCCATCTGGCATGAACGGCGTCACAGCGATCGTAAAAACCCCTTTTGCGGATTCATCCAGCACATTAGCCTCCTCTTTCAGCGACATGTGACCAACCCAGCTGAATGCACCCGATGGCCATGGCCGCCGCTGCCTGGCACGGCTCGATCACCGGCACGCCTGTTTCCACCTCGAGCCGTTCACGATAAAGGGCCATTCCGGCACAACCCATCATCAAGACGTCTGCGCCATGCCGGTCGCGCAGCCGGCAGCCTATCTCAACCATCCGCTGGGTTGTACACGCCTCATCGGCGAGTTCGGCCACCGTCAAGCCAAGCGCCAGATCGCCCGCTAGTCGGTCCATTACCCCCATCGCACCAAACGATCGTAGATGCCGTGGCACCGAGGCCGGCAGTATCGAGATCACCCCGAACCGCTGGCCGAGCATTAGCGCGGTCATTACCGCTGCTTCCTGAATGCCGACAACTGGCAACACGGTTTCATCGCGCAGCGCATATAGGCCGGGATCACCGAAACACGCAATCACGAATCCGGCAGCGTCAGGTTCTAGCCTGCGTGCAGTCGCCAGCAGCGGCGGAACGACCTGATCAGCCTGCGTCTGGCTCTCGATGCCGGGCGGGCCTTCAGGCAAGCGCAGCACTTCGATTGGGACCCCCAACGGTCGCAAGGGCGCCATTGCGTCATCGATCGCCGCTGTTACGGTCTTGCTCGAATTGGGATTGATCACAAATAGCTTGCCGCGCGCCATCATGCTCCCTCCCGCGTCGCAGACTGCACTTCGATCTGATAGCCTTCAGGATCATCAAACACGAACGCCCGGATACCGAGCCCTTCGTTGTCGAACAATTCGGACAGATTGCTCACCCCCCGCGCCCGGGCGTAATCATACCATGCTTTCACATCGCTGACCCGGATGCACAACTGCACCGGCTTGTCCACCATTGCCTTGTGCATTCCCCTCGTCTCATCAACCAGGCCGACATGCGCGCCATCACCGATCCGGTAAATCTTCGACCAGCCCTGATCGATGGCCAGCGTAAACCCCATGACTTCTTCATAGAACCGCATCGCTTGCGCCAGGTTGCGATAGTAGAAGAACGTGATGGTAAGCTGGACAGCGCCCTCATCCGGCGGCCGCAGTCGGTCGGTCATGACAAGATCTCTTGAACCAGACGCGCTTCGTCTGCCGGCCGCCCGGTGGGTTGAACAATGTCTTCTGCAACACGATTCAGAAATCGCCCCGAACCCGGCTGCGCACCGAACCGGCCTTCATCGACAATCACCTCCCCCCTCAACAGCACAGTTGTCGGCCAGCCCGTCACGGTACGGCCAACCCACGGATTATATCCGACATTGTCATTGAGATCGTTTTCACCAAATGTCACTTGCCTTGACGGATCCCAAATTGTGACATCCGCATCGGCCCCGGGCACCAGCTGTCCCTTGCGCTGCAGCCCGTAAAGCCGGGCAGCCGCGGTCGATGTCAGTTCGACAAATTTCTCCGCGCCATACCGGCCGTTCGACACCATGGCATCGAACATAAGCGGCAAACGCACTTCCAAACCTGGCAGGCCGTTGGCGATTTTCGTAAACGGTGCGTGCTCGCCTGCCGAAAGCTTGCCGGTCTCATCAAACCGATAGGGCGCATGATCCGACGACACCAGCTGCAAGTCACCGAGCGCCAGCCCGTGCCACAGCGCCTCCTGGTCGACTTCTGTCCGCTGCGGCGGGCTGCACATCCATTTCGCCCCGTCTATGCCAGGCTTGTCGAGCACCTCGCTCGTCATGAACAGATAATGTGGACAGGTCTCTGCCCACACCGGTGAACCGCGGTCCCGCGCAGCCCTCACAGCCGCCACCGCTTCGGCGGTCGAGATGTGGAACAGCATGATTGGCTGGTCGAGGAATTCGGCAAAGCGGATCATTCGCTCGACCGCCTCGAGCTCGGCGAGCCGCGGATGCGACACGGAGTGATGCACCGGCCGCGTCAGATCTGCCGCCAGCAGCCGGTCCTTGGCCCAGCCGATCAACCCGTCATTTTCCGCATGGATACATACCAGAGCACCGTACTCGCGTGCGCAGGCCATCACATTGAGGATCTGCCGGTCATTGAGCCGCACCTTGTCATAGGTGGTAAAAATCTTGATCGATCGGTGCCCTGCACCGATTAGCTTCGGCAGGTCCTCGCTCAGCGCAATCTCGTCAGGGTCCGACACGATCATATGAAAGGCATGATCGATCATCGCACCACGCTCAGCGCGTGCCCCATAATCCGCGACGACGTCTTTAAGACGCGCACCGGGATGCTGGGCGGCGAACGAGATCACGCTCGTTGTTCCTCCCATCGCCGCTGATCGCGTCGCCGTTTCAAACGTATCGGCGTTCATAAGCCCCATGCCCGACATCTGCTCGATATGGGCATGTGGATCTACCCCGCCTGGCATCACAAGCCGGCCCGTCGCATCGATCTCCCTGCGGCCCGCTGGCAACGCTGCACCCAGTGCAGCGATCCGCTCGCCCCGAATACCGATATCGGCAGCAAAACTCTGCGTTGCGGTGACGATCGTACCGCCCCGCACGACAACGTCATATGTGTCGTTCATAATCGCTCCCTAAAACGAGCAAGATGACCCAACTGGGATCACTAACAGACAACCAATTCGCCAGCGCAATTATGCCACGCACAATGCGGTGCGACCAGCCAGCCAACGACGACAGCTCGTACCACTATACGCTCTGAAGCGTGGCCATTGTGGAAGTCTCCGAGAGGCGCTGCTTTGCTCCGGCCAGACCTTCCTTCCTGTGACGATGGTACTCAGGATTCTCGAAAACTGGTGTGACCGCCTGTCAGGCGACATGTCAGCCACGCATCACGGCAACAAGGCACGTCATGGATGCATTGCTTGCTCAAGATTGTAAGTATGTGGCGCGATTTGAGCCCAACCAGACTTCGCAAGTTAGCTCAATTTCAGAAACTCAAACCTTCTAGTCTGCGCCCACCGCCCGGCGCAAGGCGGCTCGCGCGAGCAACCGCGTCGAATCGAGCGTGGGAAGCGGAGAATTCCTGTCATCGATAATCAAGGGAAGCTCGGTGCAGCCCAGGATGACGGCATCGCACCCGGCGTGCTTCATGCGCGTGATCGTCCGGCGAACGTAGGCAATTGCCTCCGGCTTGAAAATGCCGTTGACCAGCTCATCCATTATGATGCGATGGATTTCCTGGCAATCGCTGGCGTTGGGGCGACTGTAAGCAAATCCATGTTCTGCCAACTTTTCAGGGTACACGTTGCTATCTATGAGCCATTGGGTGCCGGTGAGAGCTAGTTTTTGAAATCCGCGATCAGCGGCCTCTGTTGCGACCACCTCTGCAATATGCAGCCAGGGGAGTGGCGAACTTGGCGCGACATAGGCAAACGCCTGATGGATCGTGTTGTCAGGACAAATAAGGAAATCTGCTCCGATTTTTGCAAGCTTGTGGGCAGACGCCAGCATCAACGCACCGACGCCTCGCAGGTCGCCGCTGTCAAGACAGGCGACGTAGTCGGCAAGGGACGGCGTATGTATCGAAACTTCCGGATGTGCGTGCGGACCGCACAAGTCCGTCCCTGCCGAACAAATCGTTCGATAACAAAGTGATGCGCCTTCCGCCGAACAGCCCACTATGCCGATGTGCTGGGTCATGATGATTGGTTTTCTCTGCTCGAGACGCCACACATTACCCTAGAGCGTGTCCCTCAAGAAGATCGATTGCAGCCACAGGGCGAACGTCCTTGCCGATTTGGCGCCGTGCACATGGGCCATCACGCTGCCCAGCAAGCAAGGCGGATCGATGCATCGCCGCATGAAGACTCGACAACGGACAGGTTGTAGGCAGATAATGGCCTTTGGAGAGGGCGCGACCAATTTTGCGAGGAACTCCAAGATGAGAAAGCGAATTGCTGCTTGCTTAAATCTGTTCCATCCATGGTCGATCGCTTTGCCCAGCAAGGCCTCCGATCACGTGGAGGAAGAACCCGACATATCCCGGCGAACGTTGCTGATCGGAGGTGCAGCACTGGTCGGCAGTGCTTTGTTGCTGCCAAGTCTGACCACGTCAGCTGAAGCGCATCACCGCGGCGGCAGGCGCGGCGGCAGGCGCGGACGCGGACGCCGGTATGGGCGGAGGCGCCGTGGCCGCTATGCATATCGCCGCCGTGGCCGCCGGGGCTACTATCGCCGCCGTGGCCGCCGGCGCTACTATCGTCGCCGCCGCTATTACTACGATGACTACGGCTACGGTTATCCGAACTACTACTCCTACGGGTATCCGTACTACTACTACAGGCCCTACGGCTTCGGTTTCTATTTTGGATACTGAGGATAGTGCGGCAGATGTAGCGAACACTCAATCCTGGGAAATCGTTACGGCGCTGCCACAACACGTCGGCTGCTAGATTTGATATCACTGTGCGGCTTCGGCCCTGGCGGCATCGATATAAATGTCGCGCATCCGCCGCGCCATTGGCCCTGGGCTGCCTGTGCCGATCTGTCGACCGTCAATCTCGACAATCGGCAGAACGAAGCTGGACGCGCTTGACAGGAAGGCTTCATCTGCCTCGAGCGCTTCGGCAACTGTGAACGGACGCTCTTCAATGTGGATCTGGTGCTCTGCAGCCAGTTGCAAGAGTACCTTGCGACGGATGCCGGGCAGAATGTCGCGGGTCAGCGGCCGTGTCACAACCGTGCCGTTTTTGACAATATAGGCTGATGACGATGAGCCCTCCGTCACATTGCCGTCCTCAACCATCCAGGCCTCGAACGCACCCTTCTCGGCCGCCTCCTGCTTGGCCAATACCTGGGCAAGAAGTGCGATCGATTTGATGTCGCGGCGGCGCCAGCGAAGATCTTCGACCGTCGCCACCTTGACGCCGATGTCGGCTGCTGGATTGTCGATCAGTTGCCTGACCTGGGTAAATGCCATCACCGCAGGTTTGATATCCTCGGGAAAGGGAAAATCACGTTCGGCAACGCCGCGCGTAACTTGTGAATACACCGTACCTTCCGTGATTTCATTGCAATCGATAAGTTCCTCGTGGAAACCGACATATTCTTCCCTCGAACAGGGCCACTCGATTCCCAGTTCGCCCAGCGAGTGGTCGAGGCGTTCCAGGAAAGGTGCCTTGTCGATCAACTTCGACCCGATCACCGGCACCACCTCATAGACCCCGTCACCGAACAGATAGCCACGGTCGAAGATCGATACCCTAGCGTCCTCTTCCGGCAGAAATTCTCCATTCAGATAGACGATACGACTCATTCAACCCTCCCACATTCACACGACAATTCCCACTTGAGTTCTGCGGGTGCACCCAAACAGAATTGCCGCCTGACGTCCAGACCTCTCAAAACTTCCGGCGCATCATTCACGAATTCCGGATTTGGTGCTTGAACTGAGCTCCGATTGACCACATCTTGCGGAAATGGCCAAAGAGCTGAACCCCTATTATCAGGGCCCAATATCCGATCACTTTGACGGCGTACGCTTTTTCGTGCCGAACCACCGCGTCAGCAACTGCACCAGCGATTTGCTGAAATGGCAGTTCAACGGTGAGAAGGCCCGCTGGCCCAAACGGCTTGAGAACCGGCCCCATCAACCGCCGCCGAAATCGGTCAATTCAGATGGGCTGTCGGCGACACTTATCGGTCACGCGACCGTCCTGCTGCAGCTCGGGGGGCTCAACATTCTGACCGATCCGTTCCTGTCCCAACGGACTAGCCCGGTGCAATGGGCCGGACCCAAGCGGGTCCGCGATCCCGGCATTGCCGCCAAGGACCTCCCAGAAATCGACGTCATTCTGGTCAGCCACAACCACTATGATCACATGGATTTACCCGCTCTGCGACAGCTCCACGATCTTTACGGCGCGCGCATCATCACCCCGCTCGGTAACGCCGCCATCATGAAAAAGGCCGGTCGCCCATTCGACATCACCGAGGGTGACTGGGGTGACCGATTTCAACTTGGCGAAGATCTCCACGTCACCCTGACACCGGCCAACCATTGGTCGAAGCGCACGACGTCGGACCGCAACATGGCGCTTTGGTCGGCCTTTGTCATCGAAACCCGGCACGGCCCGGTCTATTTCGCAGCCGACACCGGCTATGGCGACGGCCGCCACTTCCGCGATGTGCGCGCCCGGTTTGGCGCACCTCGACTCGCGCTCATCCCGATCGGAGCCTACGAGCCGCGCTGGTTCATGTCGGCTCAGCACATGAACCCCGAAGAAGCCGTGCTGGCCCACAATGATCTTTCCGCTCATCGCTCAATCGCAATTCATCATGGCACGGTACAGTTGACCGATGAAGCGATCGACCAACCGGTCATCGACCATGAGATCGCGCTCGACAAGCATGGCGTTGGTGCAGAAAATTTCCGTGTCATTGAACCGGGTGAAAGCTGGAGCATTCCGCCCCTCGCCACGCACCACAGACCAGTGGTAGAACAGGCCGCAGAGTAGACAGGTTAATTGGAGGCATTTCATCATGGCCGCTATCATTGGCTGGGCCCATTCTCAATTCGGCAAGCTCGAAGACGAAGAGCTGGAAACGTTGATCGCCCGTGTCGCCCATGACGCGGTTGAAAATGCCGGAATTGAATTTGCCGATGTCAATGCCATCTATGTCGGCAATTTTGGTGGTTTTGAAAAACAAAGCTTTCCTGCCGCTTTCGCCCTCAATGCCGATGACCAGCTAAGATTCAAACCGGCGACACGTGTTGAGAATGCCTGTGCCACCGGTTCAGCCGCCGTTCATCAGGGACTTAACGAAATTGCCGCTGGCAAATCGCGCTTCGTGCTGGTGGTCGGTGCGGAAAAAATGACCAGCGCATCCGGCGCGGAAATCGGCGATGCCCTTCTCAATGCATCCTATCGAAAGGAAGAAGGGGACACGCCGGGAGGTTTTGCCGGCGTCTTTGGTCGCATTGCGGATCTATACTTCCAGCGTTATGGCGACCAGTCCGCCGCCATGGCAAGGATCGCGGCGAAGAACCATGCCAACGGCGTTGCAAACCCCTACGCCCAATTGCGCAAAGACCTTGGCTTCGAATTCTGCAACACCGTCTCCGACAAGAACCCCTATGTTGCCGGACCGATCCGCCGCACTGACTGCTCTCTAGTGTCCGATGGTGCTGCAGCGATCGTTCTGACCGATGGTGAGACCGCAAGAGGGCGCGAAAAGGCCGTGTCGTTCCGGGCCGCCGCCCATGCCCAGGACTTCATGCCGATGTCGCGCCGCGACATTGTTCAGTTCGAAGGCTGTGAACAGGCCTGGAAAAAGGCACATGAAATCGCCGGCACATCGCTGAATGATCTTTCATTTGTCGAAACCCACGATTGTTTTACCATTGCCGAGTTGATCGAATACGAAGCGATGGGGCTAACGCCCAGGGGACAGGGCTCCCGCGCGATCACCGAAGGCTGGACCACAAAGGACGGCAAACTCCCGGTTAACCCGTCCGGTGGCCTGAAATCCAAGGGGCACCCGATCGGTGCTACCGGTGTTTCGATGCACATAATGGCCGCGATGCAGCTGCTGGGCGAGGCCAACGGCATGCAGATCACGAACCCAGAATTGGCGGGAATCTTCAACATGGGCGGCGCGGCCGTGGCCAATTACGTATCGGTGCTTGAACGTATGCGCTAACCGTCAAATTCGCCTTTTACGATCGAGCCAACAAGTTATGCTGGCATGCTCTCAGTTGAGTAACCTTTGCGTGTGGTCCCATCAGCAAAAAACCATAATTCGCGCAGACACTTATACGACATGGATAGGTGCGGATTGCTGACAGCATCGGGAATTTGTGTAATCTAGAAAAATGAGCACTGATCTGCATACAAAGCCGCCAGCCAAGAAAGTTGCTGCCGCCTGGGCGGTACATGCCTTCACGGCATCCGGCATTGTTCTGGGTTTTCTGGCGCTCGTGGCCATTCTGGAAGGCGATAAGGTTTCTGCCTTCATGTGGTTGGGCTTTGCGCTCTTCGTTGATGGTATCGACGGCACACTTGCCAGACGGGTCGGCGTTAGCGAACACGCACCGCAGGTCGACGGCCACACCCTCGACAGTGTCATTGATTATTTCAACTACGTCGCCGTACCGGCGATGATGATCTACTGGTTCAATCTTGTACCCGGTGGCTGGGAAGTCGTCACCGCGGCCGGGGTCATGGCAGTCTCGTGTTATACGTTTGCCAATGTCAGCATGAAGACATCTGACTATTACTTCTCCGGCTTTCCGGCAGTTTGGAACCTCATCGTCTTGGCCTTCCACGTCCTGCAAACCGGCCCGTGGCTCAATCTCACCGTCCTCGCGATTTGCGGTGTCCTCACCTTCATTCCATTCAAGTGGGTCCATCCGTTGCGGGTCCGCGACTGGCGTTCAGTCACGATCCCAATGACCGTGTTGTGGGGCGCAACATCGATCCGGCTTGTGATGATCGATCCGGATCTCCAGAAAGTCCGCGACATCTCTCCGATCGTCTTCTGGCTCTGGGTGTTAGCATCGCTTTATTTCATAGTGATCTGCGTCTGGCGCTCACTCAGACCCGAACCCGAAGAGATCTAGAGCAGCTTCACGTTTATGCAGCCATTTGCTGGAGTCGTTGAACGAAAATGCTGCCCCAGCCGTTCGGCCGACGCTTTTCCGGGCTAAATTAAGGGCCATGATCAACGGCGATTAGAACAATCCCGCCAACTAGAGGCCCTTACCCGTTCATTGTCTGGATCATAGAGGCACTCGTCGCAGACCTCGGCCGGGAATGTGCCTTCGGTAATATCGACAGCAAGTTTGCTACCGATCTCTGCGCAGCCCGGCTCAACAAAGCCCATTGCTAGGTTTTTGTCGATCCTGTGACCCCAGCTCGCCGACGTTACCGTGCCGACCACCTGCCCGTCACAGACAATCGAAGTGCCCGGATGCGCCGGTGCATGTGCCGCATCAATAATCATCGACACAAACTTGCGTCGCGGCCCCGCTTTGATCATTTTTTCGAGCGCTGGCTTGCCGACAAAGTCCTTGCGCATATCAACGAACCGTCCAAGCCCGCTTTCGAACGGATTAAACTCGGTGATCAGATCCGCTTTCCAATGACGGTAGCCTTTCTCCAGCCGCATGGACTCAACCGCATAAAGACCAAAACCGGTCATGCCGAAGGCATCTCCGGCGGTTCGCAAGACCTCATAAGCATGGCAAAGCTGCTCATTGGCAATGTGCAATTCGTAGGCCAATTCGCCTGAAAAGCTCACCGACATGGCGACCGCCGGCGCATTGCCGATTGTGACATTTTGCGCCTGCAACCAGCCAAAAGCTTCACACGACCAGTCAGTCCCGGGTGCGGCTTGCCGCATGATTTCGCGGGCCCTCGGGCCAGCGACCACCAGAATCGTATAGGTATTTGTCAGGCTTTGAATCCTGATCGAACCATCACTCGGGAGCCGCTCACGCAGCCAGTCCATATCGTGATACTCCGCCGCCGCCGCCGAGCCATACCACAAGCGCCCATCCGGCAGATTGGCTAGTGTAGCCTCACCTTTGACATTACCGTTCTCGTTGAGGAAATAGCACAGGCCCACCTTGCCGGTTTTGCGCGGCACGCGTGAGCACATGATGTTGTCCAGCCATTCATGCGCGCCATCACCGGCGATCTCGTAGCGGTTAAAGCCGGACACCTCGAGGATACCGGCCCGCATCTGCACCGTTTCAACTTCCTTTGCAATGACATCAAACGTGTTGTTCAATCTGAAACTGTGCCGTTCCACGAAATCTGTTGTCGGTTTGAAAAACGCCACCCGCTCCCAGCCATTGACCACCGCGAACGCGGCGTCTTCAGCCTTCAGTTTGTCATAGAGCGTGGTTGTCTTGGCACGCCGACCGGCCGGGCGATGCTCATGCGGCATGTGGAAGCGGAATTCGTTCTGATAATCTTCGATCGCTTTCAGTGCCGTGTAGTCCAGCGTCGCGTGGGCCGTGAAGCGCCGTGGATCGAGACACCAAGTGTCCCATTCGCTCTCGCCATGTACGATGATCTCGGCAAGGATCTTGCCGTGCCCGCCGCCTTCGCCGACCCCGGCCCTCAGACCAGTGATCGCATAGGCGTTCTGCAAACCTGGAATCTGCCCGACCAGCGGTAGTCCGTCGGCCGAGTACGTAATCGGCCCATTGATAATCGTATGAATGCCAGTGCGGGTCAGGCAGGGCATGCGCTTAAACACCCGTTCAATATTGTCCAGACAGCGGTCGAGATCATCCGGGCAAAGGGAATTGCTGAATGCCGGGTCAATGCCGTTCATTCCCCAGGTCTTGCAGCCCTGCTCGTATATGCCAACGAGCAGGCCTTTCTTCTCCTGGCGCGAATAGAAATCATCGAGCGGGTCGCGCAACAGTGGCACCCGGTGATTGAGCGCCTCGAGCTCTGGAATCGGCTCAGTCAGGAAATACTGATGCTCCATGGATATGACGGGATGCTGAACACCGAGCATTGCGCCAATCTCGTTGCACCGGTAGCCGCCGGCATTGACGATTCTCTCACATGTAATGTCGCCCTTGTCGGTATGTACCACCCACTCGCCATTCGCCTTGTGTGAGATGTCGTGAACAGGCGTGTGACGATAGACTTCCGCACCAGCCTTGCGCGCCCGCCGCGCCAGCGCCTGGCACAGTTGCGCCGGATCGATATCGCCGTCGAGGGGATCCCATAGGCCGCCGACTAACTCGTGCGTCTCGATCAGGGGGTGCCGTCGCGCGCATTCCTCCGCATCGATCACCTCCAGGTCGACCCCCATGCCCTTGGCCATTGACGCAAAGTGGTGATAACCGTCCAGATGGTCCTTCGTCGAGGCAAGGCGAATGCCGCCATCGGCATGGTGATAGTTGATCGGATAGTCGGGATCGTCCGCCAATTCCTGATAGAGCTTGATCGAATGGGTCTTGAGACCGACCATGGTCTGCACCGCACCGAAATTGGTCACCTGAGCCGCGGAATGCCAAGTCGTGCCAGAGGTCAGCTCATCGCGCTCGACCAACACCACATCGCACCACCCCTCAAGTGTCAGGTGATAAAGCGCACTGCACCCGGCGATTCCGCCGCCGATGACAACAACCCTTGCGTGTGATTTCACGCCAGACCTCCCTTAGCTCACGATCGGGTCAAATTGAACCAATGTGACCCGTGAATCGCCCGCGAGCTTATTGAGTTTGAGCATGTTCATTTGAGAAGTGTGCTTCGATTTTTCAGAATCATGCCCTAGACGCAGTTGAACAACTTTGATCCTATGGACCCCGCTTCCTGCAATTCAAGCTGTCATTTTCGTTGTTCCATGCCAATGGGTCAGTTCGAGCCGGCACTGCACCAGATCACTCCACTTAAATCATTGACATGGCTAAAAAAATTAATTCACTCGTTGATCTTCGTATTCATTGAACGAGTCCGTCGGATTTCTGAAATCGAAGACAATTAGATCTTCCGTCCTGCCACCGCTCAGTTACAGTGAGCTACATGACTGTGCGCGAATCTTCCAGACGCCGACCAGGCGGCCGCAGCGCCCGCCACGCGGCCCGCGCGGACAAGAACGCCAAGCCGAAATTCAGCGGCCCAGGCCAGGTCGGTGGACAATACCGCCCGTTGGGTGTCTCAGAAATCAAGCGCGTCCACCTCACCGCGGTCCGCATCCTATCGGAAATCGGCATGGCCCAGGTACCGCAGGTCGTTACCGACAAGGCGCTCGAACTGGGCTGCCACCTGAACGATGCCGGACGGTTATGTTTTCCGCCCGCGTTCATTGAGGATATCGTTGCCGGCGCACCTAAGAAATTTGTCCTGCACGGCCAGCATCCCAGCCGCGATTTCGAGATTGGTGGCGATCGCGTGTACTATGGCACAGGCGGTGCCGCTGTACAGGTGCTCGACCGCAACACCGGAGAGTATCGCCCTTCCACATTGCGCGATCTTTATGACTTCGCCCGCCTCGTCGATCAGTTGGACAATATCACCTGGTTTACCCGCTGTTGCGTGGCCACGGATATGATTGAGCCGGT
>JAEKFU010000297.1 GCA_016522385.1 Pseudomonadota bacterium | reverse complement strand
CAGCACGCATGATGGCGCCCGCCTTGGAGGACCTGGCGATCGACTGCTGGGAAGATCCGGTCGGCACTTACGAGGAAATGGCGCGGCTCAGGCCACACACGCGGCTCGCCTTTTCTTCACACAACATCGACCTGTCGAAGATTGTGGCGCTGGGCGTGCCCGACAACATTGTCACCAGCATTGCCGGCCTCGGCGGTTTTGCCAAGACGCTGAAGTTCATTGGCGCGTGCGAGCTGATGGGCGTGGGGTTCTGGTGCTATTCCGGCGATTCCGGGGTGGCCACCGCGGCCTACATGCACTTGTGCGCGTCGCAAAGCTGGATCACCAAACCCAATCAATCGCTGCTCGGGATGCAGCCGCTCGATGTGATCGAGGAGGGTCCGTTCCGACCGAAGAAGAATGTGGTACCGGTGCCGGAGGGGCCAGGACTGGGCGTCAAGCTGTGTCATGACAAGCTCAGGCACCTGCATGAACACTATCTGGAGCACGGAGCCATGAACAAGTACACAAACCCAGCAGACCCAGGTCGTTACATACGCCTGCCATTGATCTGAGCCTGCACTGGCGCGCTCAGCTACATCTCTTCAAGCCCTTCAGGTATTCTCGCCCAGTCCGGCGCGCCGTGGGTGAACACTTTCTTGCTCGGATGGAATTTGTTCGGATCATCCAAAGACCCTGCTGGCACGCTCGTGAGCTCGAAGGAAGTTACACCCCACAGATTGGAGCCACAGGTGCCGCAAAAGTGCCTTGTAACAGTGCGTCCTTGTTTCGACGTCTTGTCGTGTGTCTTTGGTTTGCCTTGCACCAGATGAAAATCCTCGGACTTTACCATGAGGCCTGCGTAGCCATCGGTGCCGGTTATTGATAGGCAGTCACGGCAAAAGCACATGAGCTGCAACACAGCCTCGCCGGTGATCTTGTACCGCACCTCGCCGCAAAAACATCCACCTTCAAAGTTGCCAGACATGCGCCTGTCCCCTCTGCGTTTTCAAACCCTCCGTAGCATAGCAAATGTATGGGTCGACGTCAGAGCCGGGTTGTCAACGGTGTCTCCGGACGCGTGGATAGAACGTCTGAAAGATGGTCCAAAGCCGACGCTTTGCGCCGATATTTTGATATGATTGGCCATGAAATGTGCGACCAAGGTCATCCAATGGAGCTTCTTGTCATCCTCACTCCAAACTTCAACATGGCAGCGACTGCCGGATTCTTGGATCCGTTCAGAGCTGCAAACTATCTAGACGGGCAGCCACACTTTCATTGGACACTTGCATCAGTTGGTGGCGGGGATTGCGTGGCGAGCAACGGAATGACGATCAAAACCGAGCCGTTGTCAGCCGTGCGGGATGAGGCGATGGACTTTGTAATCGTTTCGTCGAGCTGGGCGCCTGAAAGCCACAATTCCGGTCCACTCCATTCGGCGCTCAGACGTTGGGCACGCCAGGGTGCCACACTTGGGGGGCTCGATACTGGGGCATTCATTCTCGCCCAAGCCGGGCTGCTGGAAGGAAAACGCGCAACGGTCCACTACGAGCACACTGATGCAATGATCGAACTGTTCCCGTCCACAGAGACGAGCGAGGATCTGTTCGTCTTTGATGGCAATCGGATTACGTGCTGTGGCGGCGTGGCAACCGTGGATTTTGCCCTGCACATCATCAAGCGTGCCCATGGGGACAGACTGGCGAACGCGGCTGCGCGCTATGTATTCCACCAAAGCCTGAGACCGCCGGGTGCCCATCAGATTCCAGATCCTTCTGAGCCACTGGGAAGCACGGTGCCCAAGGTCGTTAAACAGGCAATTAAAGCGATGGAAGAGAATTTGGAGGAACCTCTCTCCATCCCTGAGATTTGCAAAAGGATCGACGCTTCGCAGCGTCAACTAGATCGGCTTTTTGCGGCATATGTCAAAAAAACACCGGCACTTTACTATCGCGATATACGACTGGACCGAGCGCGTGGCTTGGTGACACAGACCGATTTGCCGATTTCAGAGGTAGCGCTGGCATCGGGCTTTTCCAGTCCGGTTCACTTCAGCCGGATTTATCGGCAGAGATTTGGGCTTGCACCGCGAGTAGACCGAACGGAAGGCCGCGTACCCTTTGAGTTTCGGGCTTGGCCCATGCACAGGAAGAAACCCTCAAAGGCCTGAGCGCCCGCCTCAGAGCGGTGTCGGCTTGCTCTGTTTTTTGGCGAATAAAGTTCAAAGAACGACCATCTGTGCACATTTCCCACTGTCCAACAGCGCAATTCTGTCTTAGTTGAATTCAAACTCCGCGAACTTTGTGCGGAGTCTTAAATTGTGGGTGAATGCCATGACCGAAATGCCATCCAACGCTGAATTCCAAGCCATCCAATCCGGCTACGACCAAGATCCCTCCCGGTCTCAATCGCTTCGTGCTGCTGCCTACACAGAAACGACATGGCATCAGGTTGATCTGCAACACATCATATCCAAGACATGGCAATGGGTCTGCCACGTCGAAAAAGTCCGCGAACCCGGATCGTTTGTAACCGTCGATATCGCCGGCAAACCAATTGTGATTGTCCGCGATCGGGCTGGCACCTTGCGTGCCTTCTATAACGTCTGCAAGCATCGCGCGCATGAGTTGTTGTCCGGTGAAGGTCAGACCAACAGGATCACGTGCCCTTATCACGCCTGGACCTACAAGCTGGACGGAGGGCTCGTGCGTGCTCCCTTTACGGAGACATTGAAGGATTTCGAGCCCAAGACCATCTGCCTCGATCAGGTGCAGGTCGAAGAGTTCTGCGGGTTTGTCTATGTCAATCTGGACGACAGTGCCTCCTCGCTGTCATCACAGTCAGGCGATCTCGAAACGGAGATTTGCTACTGGGCTCCAGATATCGAGAAGCTGACCTTCGGCCACCGCCTGACTTATGGCATCAAGTCGAACTGGAAGAATGTCGTCGACAATTTCCTGGAGTGTTATCACTGCCCGACCGCACACAAGGACTTTTGTTCGCTTGTCGACATGGACACCTACAAGGTTACGACTCACGGCATCTATTCGAGCCACATGGCAGAAGCCGGCAAGGGTGCAAACAGCGCTTATGACGTGTCGAACGCAACTGTACGCACCCACGCAGTATGGTGGTTGTGGCCCAACACCTGCCTGATGCGATATCCCGGACGCAGTTCAATGATCGTGTTGAACATCATCCCGGCCGGGCCAGACCGTACGTTTGAGACATACGATTTCTTCCTCGAAACGCCCCAACCCAACGAGATGGAGAAAGAAGCAATACGCTATCTCGACGAGGTTCTACAGGTTGAAGACATTGGTTTGGTTGAAAGCGTGCAGCGTGGCATGAATACACCTGCATTTGAACAGGGCCGGATTGTCAACGATCCCGAGGGGTCGGGCAAATCAGAGCATGCTGTTCACCATTTCCATGGCTTGGTCCTGGACGCCTATTCCCGTGCTGCAGCATGACTGGTGCGCTCACAGGCAAGGTTGCCTTGATCACTGGTGGCCGTGGCGGTATCGGGCGTGCGATCTGCACCCGATTGGCCAATGAGGGCGCCAATGTACTTGCGGCGGATCTTTCCAAGCATGGCTCGCTTGACGATCCACAAGCGCCAGAAGGTCATTTCATAAAGCTGGATGTGACGTCTGAGGACGACGCCAAAAAGGCCATGGCGTTCGTTGCAGAAAATTTCGGCAAGCTCGACATATTGGTGAATGCTGCTGGCATCGAAATTGAAAAGACCATTGAACACACGAGTCTGGACGAATGGAATCGCATTTTTGCGGTCAACGTGACCGGCACGTTTCTAACGTCGAAACATGCACTGCCGCTGTTACGCAAAAGTGACGGTGCCAGCATTGTCAATTTCGGATCCTACGATGGCTTCATAGCCGATCCCGGA
>JAEKFU010000237.1 GCA_016522385.1 Pseudomonadota bacterium | reverse complement strand
GCCTTCGGCTGGGGTACCAACAATAAGTCCTTGCGCAAGGTCAGGCTCAAGACTCTCAAAGAGCGGTTTAAGGAATCGGCCATAAACACCCATTATTATTCGCCCCAGGTCCACAAGGCCGCATTTGCCCTGCCAGGGTTCATTGCCGAACTCGTGAAGAATGGCCGCAAGGCAGCACGATCCGGGTGAGTAGTTCTCACGGCAGCACGTGGTCAGGACTTGAGTGGGATTGCTGCGTTAGAGCCGAGTTGGGCCAGCGGTAATTTAGTGAGTTAGTAGTGTTTTAAGGGAGTACTGGAATGTTCCGTCGGTTCATTTCATTGGGCTTGGCGTGTGCCTTGGGGCTGGCTCTGTCGGCGGAGCCCGTCGATGCCAATCATCGAAAAAAGCAACGGCTCAGATCCCAGTGTAAAGGGTTCATAGACTGTCTGTTGAACACCCGCACAAAATCAACCGGCCTCAGCGCTCGGACCGTTACCTGGCGCGATGCCAAGAAGTATGAGGTCGGGACGGTCGTCGTGCAGACCCGAGAGCGGGCGCTGTATTATGTCGTTTCCTCCCGCAAGGCCATCCGTTATCCAGTCGGTGTGGGTCGTCAGGGCTTTCAGTGGTCCGGCAACGCCCGCATCACGCGAAAAATGAAATGGCCGAGCTGGACACCGCCCGATTCAATGATTCGCCGCGAGGCGAGAAAGGGCCGTATTCTGCCGTCTTACATGCCTGGTGGGCCGAACAACCCGCTCGGCGCGAGGGCGCTTTACATCGGCACTTCGCTCTATCGCATCCATGGCACGAACGACCCGTCGACCATCGGCCGGGCGATTTCATCGGGTTGCATCCGTATGATGAATGCTCATGTCGAGGATCTCTATGATCGCGTCAAGATCGGTGCCCGCGTCCACGTCTACCAGTAGCTTAGGTTTCTGCTTTAAGCCGGAGCTGGTAGTTGCCAGTCGAAACAAGTGTGGGGTCAAACGTTGCAACATGCTCCGCCGGTCTGCACCGGCGGGCATTTTCTGTCTCCGTATGAGCAATAAACGCAGCAATCCCCCTGCTGAGGTTTTAACACAATCCCGCAACCGCGGCAGTCATAGAAATACTGGCACGCATTGACCGGCATTTCTTCGATTGCCCGGTGACCGCACTCAGGGCAGGTAATCGCGGCAACGAAATCACTCATGTACGACACTCCGTTTCTTGATGAAGGCAATTATTGTGAGTGCTGCAAATACGCCAAGCAGCGGCAGTAAAACGACATCAAGCCAGGCGAGATAGGCAGAAAGACCGAGCAAAGCCATTGCCCAGACCAACAATGGTGTAAAACAGCAGATTGCGGTGACAATCGTTCCGCAGAGACTGAAATAGAGGAACCGTTGTGCCATCGTCAGAGTTCGCGCCGCATATACCAACTGCGCTACTCTATCATCTGGCCGGCCGAAGCACAAAAACGGGGTGATACGCCACCGAGCGTTCGCCTCACGTCATCACTCAGTTCTTCATGGCAAAACCCTCGGGCTTGACGCCAAGGTCCATGATGCGACTGAAGCGTGAGTTGGCCGTGGTGTGGATTCTTGGACGACAGTTTGGACGCAAAAAGTCTGTACCGGTCACCGCTCCACCTGTTCGACACTCGGCTTTTCGCCATTTGATGATTGTTTCGCCTCCGAATTGTTTGCCGCAGACTTCCTGACAGCTTTCTTGGCGGCTGGTTTCTTCGCAGCGGTCTTCTTGCTAGCACGTTTTTTGGCAGGCGGTTTTGCCGTCGTCCTCCTCGATCCGGATTTTCTTTTTGCCGATGTCTCGGCAATAGTTTCTGTCGCAGCTTTCGGCTCAGTGGCGGCTTTGGAACTTGCTGGTGTGCCTGCGCTCTCGTTCAGCGAAGCTCGAGTCAGTTGGACCGACGAAACATAAGCTTTCGAGCCCCGCGGCTTGCCGTCCTTTCGCTGTTTCGGCTTTGGAAACAGCTGTACTACGATGTTTTTAGCGAGTTTCTTCAATTTTTTAGACATTCCCCACCAGCTCCTGAATGGCCCCTAAATTCTCACAGTGATGCTCATTGAACATCAACAAATGCTTGCCGCATAGAGCAGCCGTCAGTTAGCCTCAAGCTTTGCTTTTAAGCCGTTCAGAATAATCGGCCATCCGGCCGCGATGTCGGCAAAAGGCTGTGTATCTCTTTCATAACCCTCATGTGTCACCGTCACTCTCGTCGCTCGGCCCGCGGCATTTAACCTGTAAGTTACGGTCGTATTCGCCTGCCCATTTCCAACGAATCTGAAACTGTGTTTGAACACTCGCGGCGGCTGCAATTCCAGAACTGAACCTATGATCATCTTCTGATTGACCGGCCCGTAGTGGAAATCCTGTCCGTCCTCGGTGATGTCATCACTGATTGGCACGAAGTAGTAGGCATCCACCAACTGCTTGGTTACCAGCGCCGTCCAGACATCCGAAGCCTCGCGATTAATGGTGACAGCGTGGGAATATGTGTCAGTTGTCGATTTGCTTTGTCCCATAGTTACTTGGCTTGCGGCCATACCGACCGAGGCGACCACCACCGCTTGGTTGATCAGTTTCTTGCAACCCGTCCCAGTCATCCGAGGTCCAAAAATAGAGTAGTCGAATCCAGATCCGAAATCGTATCTGATTCACAGTTGCAACACTATCGCGCTGCTCAGCCATCCACTACTCTATCATCAACAGGTTAAGCAGGGAGACGATAACATGTGAAAACCTGTAGACCCATCAATTCGGCGTCATTCTATCCAAGATCGAGTGCAAATGGCGAACCAATCAAACTCGCCAGCCGGGGTCGGTGCCCCGTTTAACCTTAAGCACGATGGCTTCCTTCAACCGTAGGAACCTCAACTACACCCGGACGTGCTCCCGCAGGTGTCGCATTTCAGGCATGTCCCATTGCGGACCATGGTGAAGTTGCCGCATTCGCCGCAGTTCTCGCCTTCATAACCTTTCATCCGTGCCTCGAGGCGCAGGTCATCGTCACTGGTCGCCGAAGTGGTGGTGAGTGTTGCCTCGACATCTGTGACGATCGCCTCGGCTACCTCAGCAAGGCCTTGAGAAGTGGCTTCTGTCGTCACCGCCATGGCTTCGGCGACCACATTTTGCATCATTGCAACAGCGCCCCCGACGCTGGACAGCGTCGGCATCACCACCACGTTTTCTGGCACCTGACGGCGGACATAGCCAGATGACAGGACCCGCGAGGCTGGCACCGAGCGAGGAGCGGAAGGTGTGCCACCATTGGCTTCATCACCTTCCGCCTTCCCCTCACTCACGCCCTTGCCCATGGCATCGAACCCGATATCGGCAGGATCGACATGGGCCAGGTCGTTGCGCGACAGGTAGGACACCGCCAGTTCGCGAAACACATAATCGAGAATCGAAGTGGCGTTCTTGATCGTATCGTTGCCTTGCACCATGCCGGCCGGCTCGAACCGAGTGAAGGTGAAGGCCTCTACATACTCCTCGAGCGGCACGCCATATTGCAGACCGAGCGAAATTGCGATGGCAAAATTGTTCATCATCGCCCGGAAAGCAGCACCTTCCTTGTGCATGTCGATGAAGATTTCACCAAGCTGGCCATCGTCATATTCGCCGGTTCTCAGATAGACCTTGTGGCCGCCGACGATCGCCTTTTGGGTGTAGCCTTTACGGCGCAGCGGTAGTTTCAATCGTTCCTGTTTGGCCGCCACTTCGACGACTTTTTCCACGATCTTCTCGACACGCTGCACCTGCGGCTGGGTCGCCGCAACCTGCTCGACTACATCATTATCGGCATCTTCGTCATCATCTTCGATAAGAGCGGCGTGCAGTGGCTGAGACAGCTTGGAACCATCTCGATAGAGCGCATTGGCCTTTAGCGCCAGCTTCCAGGATAGCGCGTAGGCGGCCAGACAATCTTCAACGGTTGCCTCGTTGGGCATGTTGATGGTTTTGGAGATGGCCCCGGAGATGAACGGCTGCGCCGCCGCCATCATGCGGATGTGGCTTTCAACAGACAGATAGCGCCTGCCGAGCCGGCCGCACGGATTGGCACAGTCGAACACCGGCAAGTGCTCATCTTTCAGGTGTGGCGCTCCCTCCAGTGTCATTGCCCCGCACACATGGATATTGGCCTGCTCAATATCGGCTCTTGAGAAGCCGAGATGCGCCAGGAGATCAAACGAGAAGTCATCAAGCTGCACATCGGTCAGTCCAAGCGCGTCCTTGCAGAAGTCATCGCCAAGCGTGAATCGGTTGAAAACGAATTTGATGTCGAAGGCTGATGCCAGCCCGTCTTCCACAGCCTGCAGTTCTCGGGTCGTGAATCCCTTGGCCTTCAGTGCATCATGGTCGATGCCGGGCGCACCCGACAAGGTACCTTGACCGACGGCATATTTGACGATCTCTTCAATCTCGATCGCAGTGTAGCCAAGCCCCCTCAGCGCATCCGGCACTGCCCGGTTGATGATCTTGAAGTATCCGCCTCCGGCGAGTTTCTTGAATTTCACTAGGGCAAAATCCGGCTCGATCCCGGTCGTATCGCAATCCATGACAAGGCCGATTGTACCGGTTGGGGCGATCACCGTGGACTGCGCGTTGCGGTAGCCATGCTGTTCACCCAGCGACACTGCCCTCTCCCAGGCGGCAACCGCCCGGTTTGCCAGATCGCCAGGGCAATTTGCATGATCAAGAGCCACGGGAACCGTATTGAGCATCTCGTAGCTGTCGGTTTGGCCCGCGGCGGCGCGGGCATGATTGCGCATCACCCGCAACATGTGTTCCCGGTTCGGTTGAAACATTGGAAACGGCCCGAGTTGAGCGGCCATCTCTGCTGACGTGGCATAGGCGACACCGGTCATGATCGCCGAGATCGCACCGCAGATTGCGCGACCCTGTTCTGAATCATAAGGAATGCCGGAGGTCATCAAGAGACCGCCGATATTGGCAAATCCAAGCCCTAGGGTGCGGTACTGGTAGGACAACTTGGCGATCTGCCTGGACGGGAACTGCGCCATCAGCACGGACGTTTCAAGCACGATAGTCCACAGCCGAACCGAATGTTCAAACGCCGGGCTGTCGAATTCTCCTGTCTCGGGATTGCGGTATTGCAGGAGGTTGAGCGAGGCGAGATTGCACGCAGTATCGTCCAGGAACATATACTCAGAGCAAGGATTCGAGGCACGGATCTCGCCTGCTGCCGGACAGGTGTGCCAGTCATTGATCGTCGTATGGTATTGGATACCGGGGTCGGCGCAAGCCCAGGCCGCTTCACCGATAAGATCCCAAAGTGCGCGCGCCTTGACCGTCTTGGCGACACTATCGGCCATGCGCCATTTGAGGTCCCAGTCACCGTCATTCTCTACCGCCCGCAAGAAGTCATCGGTGACGCGGACCGAGTTGTTGGAGTTCTGGCCTGATACCGTGCGGTAGGCCTCGCCATCCCAATCGGTATCATAGGTGTCGAACTCGATGTCCTTGAAGCCCTGCCGTGCGAACTGTACGACCCGTTTGATCAGGCTGTCGGCAACTTGAGCTCGACGGGCCTCCTTGATGGCCCGCTTCAGGGCGGGGTTCTTAGTGGGGTCAAAGCAGTCATTGCCCGGACCTTCGCAGTTCACACAGGCTTTGATGACAGATTTCAGGTGCAGTTTGACGATCTTCGAGCCGGTTACCAATGCGGCAACCTTTTGCTCTTCCTTGACCTTCCAGTCGATATAGGCCTCGATGTCCGGGTGATCGATGTCGACCACCACCATCTTGGCCGCCCGCCGAGTTGTGCCGCCTGATTTGATCGCACCGGCTGCTCGGTCGCCGATCTTCAGGAACGACATCAGCCCGGAAGACTTGCCGCCCCCCGACAAAGGTTCGTTCTCGCCGCGAATTTGCGAGAAGTTCGAGCCAGTGCCCGAGCCGTATTTGAAGAGTCGAGCTTCGCGGACCCACAGGTCCATAATGCCGTTTTCATTGACCAGATCATCAGCAACCGACTGGATGAAACACGCGTGCGGCTGGGGATGTTCATAAGCTGATTTGGATTTGATTAGCTTGCCGGTTTCGAAATTGACATAGTAATGCCCCTGTCCCGGTCCATCGATGCCATAGGCCCAGTGAAGACCGGTATTGAACCATTGTGGTGAATTGGGTGCGCAGCGCTGTGTGCACAGCATGAAGCACAGTTCTTCATAATAGGCGAGGGCGTCTTGTTCGGAATCAAAGTAGCCGCCTTTCCAGCCCCAATAGGTCCATGTACCGGCGAGTCGATTGAACACCTGCCGAGCGGAGATCTCAGACGTCGTTCGCTCATCTTCCGGCAATTCGGCAAGTGCTGCCTCATCGGGCACTGACCGCCAAAGCCAAGAGGGAACGGTATTTTCCTCAACCCGTTTCAGGCGTGCTGGTACACCAGCCTTACGGAAATATTTCTGTGCCAAAATATCGGCGGCCACCTGGCTCCAGGCTGCGGGCACTTCGATATCGGCCAAATGAAAGACCACCGAACCGTCCGGATTCTTGATTTCGCTGTTCGCCGTACGAAATTCGATAGTGTCGTACGGACCCTTTCCGGCTTCTGTAAAATGGCGCTCTATGCGCATGAGATCCCCTCGCTTTGAATATAGAGTTCAAGTTCGCTAGGTCCGTAGCCCGGACCTGTGGCCCAATCTTCCCTGCCGCATGCGCGGCGCACACAAACTCTACCGACGCCAGGCATACTGCCCCTGCGCTGACACGACGCCCAACCTCGCTCGGAGAAACTACATAGGCTTCTCCGTTGACTAATTTGGTATGTTTGGAGCGGCCCTTTGGACCGCATACGACACCTGTCTACTTACCCGCGCCGCTGCCTCTTAAGCATGACGGTAGTCTAGTTCAGGACACCGGCATACGTCAACAATTAGTGTGTTAACAAATCCTAAACACAACATATTGTGCCCACGGCTCAAACGACTTGTGAACAACCCCGACAGTCGGATGATTCGTGGCCAAAGTGCAAGGGTTCCTGCGGGGTTCGCTGTCTAGGCCATATGGCAACTTGTGGATGAAAGCACGTGTCGTCACCGATCAGTCGTCGGCTGGCTGATCAAATTTTTTGGTTAAGAATTGGTATCACGTTGCCCGCGAACGCCTTTTGCAGGGCAATTTTGACGCCGTGGCGGTGTTCATCCGCCACGACTCACCAACAAATTGATATTGAAATGCGATTCGCGGCAGCTGTCGCTGGGCAGTCGCAAGTTTGAACTTTCACGCTGCCTGACAGCGTGTTCCGACCTACTGGCCGATTTGTAAGAGTTCTTCCGGTCCGCTACCGGCGCGACTGAGCACCGATTGGATCATCGGGTCTTCGATCAGATCCTGCGGGCTGTCAGCTTTGCCAAAGCGACGGGCCCGAACAGCCGGTCGATCGCCGGCGAACCAGGCCAGCTGTCGTTCGACCTGCTGCCAGCCTTCAGCGGTATCAACCGCCACCATGGGGGATGAACCTTTACACAAGCTGTTCGGTCGGCTGAGCCAGCGCATGGCCAGGTTCTTATTGCCGAGAACCGACTGGGCTCTCTCAGCCAGGTTTCGTGCTCTACTCGACATCTACAAACCTCCATTCAATGAAAGCTTTGAACTTCCCCGGATGGATGCCATGACCCCGTGACATCGCTATGACGGCTGAATGGCAGTTCTGCGAAATCATCACTGACTGTTTTGTGTCGGCACTGGACTGCGCCGCCGCCAACGGTTCATTAAATGCCTAACGGCTGCGGTAGGGGCCTTTGGCGGCCAGTGGTTTTCTGACTCTGAGGCGTTCGCGACGCAGCACATAAATGCCTGCTGACACGATGAACGCTGCACCCAGCAATGTGTACCAATCAGGTATTGCTCCCCACACCATATATGTGAGCATGACAGCCCATAGCATTGACGTGTATTCGAACGGCGCGACGGCGTTGGCGGCGCCGACCCGGTAGGCCTGCGATAAAAGGTAAAAGCCGACAGCGGAGATGACGCCGATGGTCAGCAGCATTGCGAATTCCAGCCCGCCTGGCATCCGCCATGGTTTGAGAAGAAAATCGAGGCTTGGGTGATCGCTCGGCGCAAAGCCGGTCAGATGAATGACAAAGCCCATGAGACCACCGATATAGGTAAAGACCATCGCCGCGTAGAACGCCATCGTCGACGCAGAATCAGTCATCCCAAGTCGCCTGGCCAGCAATTGTGCGCACGAATAGGTGAACGCTGAGGACAGAGCGAGCAGCGCGGCCGGCTCGACTACCCCAAGGCCGGGACGCAGCATGATCAGCACGCCGATGAAACCGGCACCGACGCCCAACCAGCGACGATATCCGACCCTTTCGCCAAGAAACGGCACCGCCAGCGCGGTGATGAAAAGTGGCGCGACAAAAAACAGCGAAATCGCTGTGGTGATCGGAATTGCCGCGATTGCTAGATAGTAGAACAGGTAAGAGCAGAACATCAAAAACGAGCGACTAATGTGCATCCAGGCATGGTCAGTGCGCAGAGAGCCAAACCCCGAATCATAATGCACGAGCAGCAGCAGCAATGGCGTTGCCACCAGCCCGCGCACAAATACAAGCTCATGCACAGGGAAATCTCCACTCAGATGTTTGATGATGATGTCCTGAAAGGAGAATATGAACAGACCGGCACACAGAAAGAAAATGCCACGGGCATTGTCGTCGACCCGCGCCTGCGTTTCCAAAGGGGGTTGAGCGGCTCGGTCCATGGGGCGCACTCGCCAAATACGCGTACCCGCGGCACGCCTGATGCTGTTGACCCACTAATACCAATGCAACCTGATTTGTCTCGCTCGACAGCGACTTGGGTCATGTCGCAATCTGACCATTGATCTGGGGTCTCAACAGACCCTGGGTCGGCTGCAGGCTTGTCGACTTGTATGAGAGGCGGACGACGTATTGAGCTATGATGTTGTGGAGCAATGGCAGCGCGCAGATCATAAATTCTTTGTTGATCGGAACCCAAGCGCGCTCATGAACAGATCTTGGTCTCTGCAATTTGCATTACTGGGGCTGGACTTTGCCACTTTCTTTGCGCCATATTCCGGCACAATCGGTCATGCGGTGACGAACCGGCCGTGTATCCGAGCCAGTCCGCTGATGGCATCAAGATAGGATCAGGTACTTGCTGGATTTTCTCAAAGAGTTCTTTACATGGTGGAACGGTCGAACGCTGGGCCTGCGCTGGTATACTGCGCGCAAGGGCGAGTTCGTCGGTGAGGATGAGTTCGGCAACAAATACTATCGCGCCCCATCGGCAGTGCCCGAATCGATCGCTGAGCGGCGCTGGGTCGTCTACAACGGTTATGCCGAAGCCTCCAGCATCCCACCAGGCTGGCACGGTTGGATGCATCATACGGTGGACACACCGCCAGGTGAGACCGACTACACAGCACGTGAATGGCACAAACCGCACCAGGCCAACCCGACCGGCTCAGCCCTTGCCTACCGGCCGCCGGGCAGTATCGTCGCCGGCGCGCCAAAGGCTGCAGGTACCGAGCCGGATTACGAGGCCTGGCAACCCTAGACCGCAACGGTGTGCACTGAAGCACGGGAGACGTCCATGAAGAATTCGATTGTCGAAACGCTCATCGGTGCCGCTGTCATCGGCATTGCTGCTGTTTTCTTTGTTTTTGCATATACGACGTCGGGCGCCGGCAAAGGCCAGGGCGGCTATACGCTCACCGCAGAATTCGAGAATGTCGAGGGCATCAATATCGGGTCCGACATCCGGCTAGCCGGCATCAAGGTTGGCTCAGTGACCGACCAGAACCTCAACGCGGAGAATTTTCAGGCTGTGCTGACCATGTCGATCGATCGCAGCGTATCCCTGCCGGATGATTCGACCGCAAAAGTCACATCCGAAGGTCTGCTAGGGGCAAAGTTCATTGCCCTGGAGCCCGGTGGCAGCGATGACAAACTGAAGGATGGCGATCAGATGAGTTATACCCAGAGCGCCATCGACCTGTGGGGCTTAGTCAACGAATATCTGTTCAACAGCGACAAAAACAAATGACGAGCGCTACCGCCCGCCAGCAAACCTGGTCGGCAACGAGTTACGACAAGCACGCCCGTTTTGTCTCCGATCTGGCCGGTGCGGTGGTCGAATGGCTGGCGCCTCGGGCCGGCGAGCGCATTCTCGATCTGGGTTGCGGTGATGGAGCGTTGACCGAAAAGTTGGCGGCCACAGGGGCCGAGGTCGTCGGCATCGACGCCAGCGAAGATCTGCTCGGCCGGGCCCGCAGCCGCGGACTCAATGTGCACCATGCAGATGGCCATGCGCTGACTTTCCGATCCGAGTTCGATGCTGTGTTCTCGAATGCCGCGCTGCATTGGATGACCGAACCGGACAAAGTAATCGCCGGCGTGGCGCGAGCGCTGAAGTCGCCTGGCCGCTTTGTCGGCGAGTTTGGCGGCCACGGTAACGTTGCAGCGATCGTCACGGCCATGCGCGTCACCGCACAGCGCCGCGGCGGCAACGAGGCCCTTGCCGGGCCATGGTTCTTTCCCTCGCCAGAGGTTTATGCGGACTTACTCGCCGCGCATGGTTTCGACGTTCGCCGTATCGGCAATTTCCCGCGTCCAACACCATTGAAGACCGGTATGGTCGAATGGTTGAAGCTTTTCCGCAAACCGTTCTTTGAGCAGTATGGTGATGCGCAGGAGGAGGTCTTGGCCGAGGTTGAAGACCTATTGCGACCGGTTCTGTGCGATGCGCGCGGAAACTGGACGGCTGACTACGTGCGCTTGCGTTTTGAGGCTGTGAAGGCGTGATGTCTCGACTTGCCAATTTCGGGGTTTTCGCTGCCGCAACTTTGTCGTTCTGTGCTGCACCGCTCCATGCCGGTCCAATCCAGAACCCCGTCGCAATCTTTGCCGGCCTCGACAAGATCACTGGTGTGATTACGACTTTCGAGATCGAGATCGACAAGACCAAGCGCTTTGGTGCGCTTAATGTCAGCCCGCGGATTTGCAATACGCGCCCGGCTATTGAGGAGCCCAAGACAACGGCATTCGTCGAGATCGATGAAAATCTGCTCGACGGCAATCTTAAGCGAATTTTCACCGGTTGGATGCTGGCGCAAAGCCCTGGCCTAAACGCCGTCGAGCACCCAGTCTATGACGTCTGGCTAACCGGTTGCCGTGATCCCAATCGCAAGCCAGAGCCCGAATTGGTGCCGCCCGCAAGCACAGGCAACGCCGACATCCCCAAACAGGCCAATTGAGATTGGCTTGGATATATTCAACGCCGGCCCGCTCCCGCCGAAAAACACACACACGAACAATATGCTGTGGGCGGCAGGGCCGGGGAACGGCCCGTGCCGTCCTTTATTATTTGTTCCGTGTGCCTTCAACGTCGAGCATTAGCTGGAGAGGGGCCTTGGCAAAGCCGTTCGGCATGCCGAAATCAGCCGGAACGATTGTCGTCGTGCCAAAAAAGCCAGCCCGGTAGTCTCCCCAAGGGTCACTACC
>JAEKFU010000180.1 GCA_016522385.1 Pseudomonadota bacterium | reverse complement strand
GTGTGAACATGATGGCTAACGAACTTACGTCTCAAACGGAAACAAGTTGCATTGTCGGACTTATTGGGTGAATTGCCCGCACCAGGCCCACTCTATAGCGCAAAGAGGTCACGTCAACGGGCGCGGTGTGCACTTCGCATCACGGCTGCATGTCGTGCCAATCCCGGCAGATGGCATCGGGATCAATCCGCTTGCGCAGTTGTTCTCGGATATCTCGCCAGCGGAAGCGGATTGAGTTCATGACGATGTCTCGGTCCTCGGCTTTGAGTTCATCGGCGATGGGCGCGGACTCAATCAGTTCTTCGGGGCTGACCGAGAATGCATTCTCCTTAATTGCGGCGTTGGCCCAATGCACCCGCGTGATACGGTCCTCAAAGCTGGCAAGTGTCGCATCGCGCACCTTGGCGGCATCGGCATCATCAAATGTCTGGTCAACGGCGGTTGTGAAACAATACTGCGCAAGACGGGCGATTTCGCCGGTATCAAGTCGATTCTCGGCGCCCGAAATTGCTGCCGCGAATACCGCCAAATCGGACAGGCATGCGCCATATGTGCGCCATTTGGCGTGGTTGATCGAGGGCAGGAAAGCGTCATCTTCAAAGACCTGGCGAAAACGCGTTCCCATGCGCGTCTTCAGGTAGCCATATAGCGACGTCTGGGCCACGTAGGCGGCCCGGGTTTGCACAAAATCCAAAAGTTTATCAACCGTTTGTATCGGGCTCTTGTCGAAGCGCACGCCCAGAATTCGGCGCCATGTTGCGGGAATTTTTGTCAACAAATTTGCGACCGAGACAGGCATATTCGACAAGTGACCAGATACCACATGTTGCATCACACGACACTTAGTATACCTTGCCCCCAGTTGTGTGCATCTGGTATTGAAAGTGCGGCTTTCGCCGTCTGTCTTAGCAGGCGTGCAACAGCTAAAGGGGAAACTATCCGGGAGGGGACTTTATGTCTCAGGATAAATCTGGTGCCATGGAGGCGCACTGGGAGAAGACCCGCAACCTGACGTTCTTGGTTTTGATCATCTGGTTCATCTTCTCATTTGCGATTCACTGGTTTGCAAACAGCCTCAACGCAATTTCCTTTTTGGGCTTTCCGTTAGGCTACTATTTTGCCGTGCAGGGTTCGCTGGCGATATTTGTTGTGCTGATATTCTTCCAGAATTGGCGGCAGGACAAGATCGATGACGAATTCGGCGTAAGCGAATAAGGGGTCAATAAGATGAAAGGCAATTTTATTGACAATCTCGGTCGCGTGTACGGACTGTATACGGGCGGGTTCCTCGTTTTCATCATCCTGATGGCCATTCTTGAGCAATTGGGGGTGAGTGCGGCGACAATCGGTATTCTGTTCGTCGCCTTCACGGTCGCCATCTATGCTTTGATCGGCTGGCTGTCGCGAACCATGCAGGTTGATGCCTACTACGTTGCGGGCCGGGAAGTTCCTGCCGTCTACAACGGCATGGCGACGGCGGCGGACTGGATGTCCGGTGCATCGTTCGTGGCGCTTGCTGGCGGTATCTATTTCGGCGGCCACGGATATCTCGCCTTCGTGGTCGGCTGGACCGGCGGCTATGTGCTGGTGAACTCGCTGATGGCGCCCTACTTGCGCAAGTTCGGCTGCTATACCGTACCTGACTTCATCGGTACGCGTTACGGCGGCAACGTGTCACGGTTCTGTGCGGTGCTGGTGCTGGTGGTGGCGTCATTCACCTATGTGACCGCCCAGATCAACGCCTCCGGCACGATCGCAGCCCGGGCCTTGCAGATACCGTTCGAGTTCGGCGTGTGGTTCGGACTGCTCGGCATTCTGCTTTGCTCCATGCTGGGCGGCATGCGGGCGGTGACCTGGACCCAGGTGGCCCAGTACATCGTGCTGATAATCGCCTATCTGGTGCCGGTGATCTGGATGTCGAACGCGCAGGACTTCGGCCTCATTCCGCATTTCACCTATGGTGATGCCGTCCACAAGATTGCGGAACTCGAAGGCCAGCTTGGTGTCGGTACGGCGCCAACCGAGTCCTTCGCCGGCCTGAAAGCATTGGTCAAGGCGCACAATGAGCCGGGAGGCGTGATGGCAGGCTGGCTGTTCTTCTCGCTGGCCCTGTGCATGATGACGGGCACGGCCTCCTTGCCGCACATTCTTATGCGCTACTTCACGACACCGTCGGTGCGTGATGCGCGGCGGTCCGTGGGCTGGTCGCTGTTCTTCATCTTCCTGCTGTACTTCACGGCTCCGGCCCTGGCAACGCTGACCAAGCTTCAGCTGCTTGACCCGAGCCTGCCGACCGCGGTCATTGGCAAGTCGATTGCCGATGTGAGTAATCTTGAGTGGATCAAGAACTGGACCAACGTGGGCATGCTCAAGGTGTCGGACAGCAATGGTGACGGCATACTGCAGATCAACGAATTCTTCATGCGCTCCGGCATCGTGGTGCTGGCAACGCCGGAGATCGCCGGTCTGCCGTATGTGATTTCCGGCCTGGTTGCCGCGGGTGGCATGGCGGCAGCCATGTCGACTGCCGACGGCCTGCTGCTGGCGATCGCCAACGCATTGAGCCATGATCTCTATTACAAGATCATCGATCCGAAGGCGGACACCAAGACACGTCTTATCGTGGCGCGGGTCCTCTTGATCGGCATCGGAGCGGCCGGCGCCATCGTGGCCAGTATGAAACTGACGGGAATTCTCGGAGCGGTGGCCTGGGCTTTCTGCTTTGCCAATTCCGGTCTGTTCTTCCCGCTGGTGCTTGGCGTGTGGTGGAAACGGGCCAACCGGCCCGGTGCCATTGCCGGTATGCTGTGCGGCTTTGCGGCCGGTGCTCTGTACCTGGTTTACGTACAGAACGGCGGCACGAAGATCCTCGGCCTCGACGGCCTCAGGTTCGGTATGATCGGCATGCCGGTCAGCCTGATCGCCATGGTCGTGGTGTCGCTGATGACCGAAGAGCCGGACGAGGAAACCCAGAAGATGGTCGACGAGACCCGGATCCCGTCGGGCAAGGCGATCCTCAGCCGCGAGCAGTAAGGATCCAACAAGACTGCTGCAAGGGCGGGACCTCGGTTCCGCCCTTCGGTATTTTTTTGAGTCTGGATGGATTGGGATAGTCTGCGGTCATGCAGGAAACACTGTCAGCATTTCCGTTATGGATTATCGCCGTCGATTACATTGCCGGCATGATGATGTGGACACTGATTGGCCGCAGCGCCATGAACCTGTTCCTGCCGATCGATTCCGATTGGTTCTTCATGAAGTTCTTCGTGCGCGTCACCAATCCGATCTTGCGGGTGTTCAGACCGATCACGCCGGGTTTTCTGGTTGAACCGCTTGTGCCACTGTTCGTCGCCTGGTTCTTCTTTATGTTCCGTTTTTATC
>JAEKFU010000120.1 GCA_016522385.1 Pseudomonadota bacterium | reverse complement strand
GGTCTGCATCGGCCAGGGTGGCTCGGCGTTGGCGCTCATCGAGAACCAGCACCATGCGCGCCAGCGTGGTCTCATCCATATTGGACCAACCTGCCGAAATGCGCCCATCCTTCCATAGGATGCTTATTGCCACCGCATGGATCTCATCTGCGCGATCCAGCCCGCTTTGAAAAATTTCCACAGGCTCTACGCCATGAAGTGTCACGATATCGGCCATCAAGCACATTCCTTTCGGTTTATTTCAGGAGAGAAATCTGACACTCTCGCCATCCCCGACACTCTCAAACACCCATGCTAATATTTCTACTCGCATGCAAAAAATGGCCTGATACTGACGCGTGTCCTTTGAGCTAAATCAATTGGGATCGAAAATCGTCTATCCGGCCGAGCTATTGACGTCCCACAACGAAAACACTCCTAGCGACTGTCACACCGATTGTTGATCAGCTCCACTGTCGTCCGCGTTGCCGATATCCCGACCCGAATATCAGCCTTCACCATGAAGTCATCTGCTCTGACGTAGTCAAAGGGACTGACCGTTGATGACTGTCGACCTTGATGGTCCGATACGCCCTTCTATTGATCATTCCATTCAACATATCGGGTGTTCGACGTGTAGAGTGCTTTATGTTAGAGGCATCACTATTGGCATCGTTTGTCGGCGTGTCAGCGCCAGCGAAGGGCACTTTGGCACAATGGCAAGGAAAGCGAAAACCAGTCAATCGCTCAAGGCAGAGAAATCAAGACTTGAATCCATCTTGGTTTCGGCCGTCGATGCGATCATTACGATCAATAGCAACGCGCTGATAGAAAGTGTCAATCCGGCCGCAGAAAAGCTGTTCCAGTACGATCGTGACGAGTTCCTTGGCCGCAACGTTAAGTTCCTCATGCCCGAACCTCACAGTTCGAAGCATGATGATTACGTGCAGCGCTATCAAGCGACCGGCGAGCGCAAGATCATCGGCATTGGTCGCGAAGTGACCGGCATGCGCAAAGATGGTTCGACGTTTCCGATGCATTTGTCGGTCAGCGAGTTTGAGGTTGACGGGCAAAAGCATTTTACCGGGATCATCCATGACCTGAGCGAGCAAAAAGATGCCGAGCGCGCTCTGCAGCATTCGCACAGGATGGAGGCGATAGGCCAGCTCACCGGCGGCGTTGCGCATGACTTCAACAATCTTCTGACGGTGATTGTCGGCAATCTTGAACTGCTTGAAATGACCCTCAAGGATGATGATCAGCGGGTTTTGTTGCAGGAAGCTCAAGAGGCCGCCGAATTGGGCGCGCGCCTAACCGATAGACTGCTCGCTTTTGCGCGGCGCAGTTATCTTGAGCCTCAGACCGTTGATCTCAATACACTGGTGCTTGGCCTTACCGACTTGTTGCATCGTACGCTCGGTGAGCAGATCGATCTGAGCAGTTCTTTGAGCGTAGATTTGTGGCCGGTGCGTGCCGACCCGTCGCAGATCGAAAGTGCTATAGTCAATTTGGCGGTCAATGCACGAGATGCGATGGAACGCGGCGGAAAGTTGGTTATTGAGACCCGCAATTCGGTGCTCGACGAAAATTATGCAGCTACCGAGATCGGCGTCGAGCCCGGTCCTTACGTCCAGCTCTCAGTATCGGACACAGGGTCAGGCATGTCGAAAGACATCCAACAGCGGGCATTTGAGCCGTTCTTTACAACAAAGGAAGCGGGCAGGGGCACGGGACTGGGCCTGTCCATGGTGTTCGGCTTTGCCAAGCAATCAGGCGGTCATGCCACGATCTACAGTGAGTTGGGCAAAGGCACGACCATGAATCTCTATTTGCCAAGACTTGCGGGTGAAGCGGAGTTGACCAAGGGTGAGGGACCGGAAACGGCGATTAGACGGGGTGCTGGAGAAGTCGTGCTGGTCGTCGAAGACGATGACCGCGTACGTCGGTTGACGTTGAACAGACTGATCGAACTGGGTTACCGCGTGATCGAGGCGTCGAGTGGGACGCAAGCCCTCGATATCATTCAAGATGGCAACACGGTTGACCTTGTCTTCACAGACATCGTCATGCCTGGTGGCATGTCGGGCTACGAGCTTAGCGAGAAGCTTCAACAGTCGAGATCGGGCATGAAATTATTGCTGACATCAGGTTACGCCGAAGATCAGGTTCACGGTGATCGCCTTGCTTCGCGGCACTTGAGAATTTTACGCAAGCCTTATCGGCAGACGGAACTGGCAAGGATCATTCGGGAAGTTCTCGACCGTGATTGAGCCTTATATCGCTTCCACATTCGCTGTGAAACTGTAACCAGCCCCGCGGACCGTCTTGATCAAAGTCGGTTTCTTGGGGTCGGCCTCGATCTTGCGCCTTAGCCGGGCAATCTGGTTGTCAATACTGCGGTCAAAGGGGGTCCAGTCATGGCCCTTGAGATGGTCCATCAGCTGGTCGCGTGTCAGAACCCGTTTGGCATTCTTGACAAAAATCTCCAATAACTTGAAATCTGCAGTGGTCAGATCATGGGGCTGCCCATCGCGGGTTGCCAATTCCATGGTTGAGAAGTCGATAACCCAGTTGCCAAATGAGTAGCGATCCGATTGGTGAATTTTCGCGCCATCGCCAGCGATGCTGAGCGTGCCATCGGTTCTGCGCAGCACGGACCGGACGCGCGCCAGCACCTCGCGGACATGAAATGGCTTTGAGATGTAGTCGTCTGCGCCCAGTTCCAGACCCACCACCTTGTCGATCATGTCGCCTTTGCCGGTGACCATTACGATCGGCACACTGGATTGCGCGCGGATCGCGCGCGCTACCGACAGGCCGTCATCGGCGCCCAACGCCAAATCGAGCGTGATCAGATCAACGTCGTTTTGCGACAGATGGCCCATTGTTTCGGCTTCGGAATCCGCTTCACTCACGCGATAGCCGTCCTGCTCAAAGCAGCGCCTTAGCAGAAGGCGGACTTTCGGGTCGTCGTCGACGACCACGATGTGCCTGGCAGCCGATTTCACCATGCGTGGGGCCTTATATTTCCAGCAAATGAACCATAATGCGGCGCTATCTTCCACGTTGTCCCACGGGAGCGCCGTTGTTGCACGCAAAACGTGGATACATTCGGTTACATACAATTACCAAACAGAGAAAGAGCCAATACGTCAATGGGTTTTGATCGTCACCAGTTGGATGGCGCCTACTGCCCATAGATAAGGATAAGAGTCATGTACATGTCGCCGACACCCATTGAGACGTCTGCCACGCTGGTTCCATGGCACAACACTGCTGGTCGAAGCGCGCACGAGCAGCGACTGCATGCCCATGAAGCCTTGTTCTGCGAAGGAGACGAGGCAGGTTTCCTTTATGAAGTCGTGGACGGCGTCATGTGCAACTACCGGATCCTCCTGGACGGTCGGCGGCAAATCATCTCCTTCGCCTATCCGGGGGATCTGATCGGTCTGGGGCACACTGAGTCACATCGCTTCAGCTGTGAGGCGGTCTGCGATGCCAGGGTGCGCTCGATCCCGAAAGCCGCACTGTTGCGCGACGCGCAAGGCCAGGCGCATGTCGGGCATCGGCTGCTTGAAATTGCAACAGCCGAACTCGCGGATATGCAAGAGCACCAGCTGTTGCTCGGCCGCAAGTCGGCGATGGAAAAGTTGGCATCCTTTCTGTTGATGCTGGCTTGCAGGAGTAAAGGCGAGGGTGCAAAGACGGCCCGCTTCAATCTTCCGATGACGCGCACGGATATTGCCGACTATCTCGGCATGACGATCGAAACCGTGAGCCGTAATTTGACCAAGCTCAAGGTTTTGGGCGTAATTGACCTGCCTCAAACCACGCGGGTGATTATCTGCGATATGGATAAGCTCGAAGAGCTGGCAGAAGGAGACGATGCCGCATTCTAAGGCAGCTTGCGTCGACACCGCGTACGTGGGGCGAATCCGTGCAACAGGACGACAAATCCAGAGTGGCGATAGGTGTCTTTAGTGACGTGGTAGAGTTGCGCCGTGTCGTAAAGGCATTCAAAGGATGCGGTGCGGACACAAATGGGATCGTTCTGCTTGCCGATGCTGGGAAGCTTTCCGCTCAGTTGGAAGCGGAATTTGCGGCGAAACCGAGTGATGATGAACGACGATCACCCAAGCTGTTCATCCGTGATCGGGCAAAACGTGCGGCATTACATGGTGCTGGCGCATTGCCGCTCGAATTGGAGCAATCTGCAACCCATCGATTGTTGGACTTTGAAAGCTGGATATCATCGAAACTTTCGAAGGATCTGAATGAGCATCTGGCCGCTGGTGCATGCATTCTGATTTTTCCAGTGGCGAGTGCGGAGTTAGAGGTGCAGGTGTCAAAAATTCTTCTGCAACACTCGGTGGGCTCCGTTCAACTGCATGATATGGGGAACGGAAACAACCCCGCATAACGAGACGAGGTCCCGGCATGTAACGCCCGAGTCTCTCAAATAGTACTCCTCTTGCCCAATGATGTGAGCTCCAAGAGCAGGCCTCTTTCGGAGATCGGATAAACCACTATCCCGTGACAGTGTCATTCACGCCGATCAAGCTGTCAGCGGTGCTAATCTTGGCGGATTGACTGTCCACAATATTGCGGCAGTCTCACAAGATTCCTTCCTCGGCATCTTCGACACTGATGCCCAGGCGATCGAGTCCTTCCTCCAGATAGTCGGCCAGCAGAGGCACGCCCAATAGGTAGTCCTGAGAAGGATTGACTCTTTCCGACATGGCCACCGCCTTGGCTTCTTCCAACTCTTCGGGTTCATAAGTGCCACGGCCGATCCAGGTGAGGGCCACAAGGCTGACCTGCTCGTCAACATTGAGATCGGCAATGAAGGCCCTGAGCTCTGCTTCGGTGGCATCGCCCTTGCGATCTTCAAGGATCGAATCTGAATCGACTTCATCACCTGGCTGGTCCCAGGGCGTGACCTTGGCGTCCATTTCTCTAGCCCGGACGATGATATGGGCAACTTTTTCAGGCGTAATTTCAAGCATGAGTGAATTTTCCGTCCTTTATCGCTGTAGTTCCAGTAAACTCATCTTGGCACTAGCTGAGATTCGCGGCTTTGATCCAGCGCAAAGAAGATCGGAGTTCCGGCTGTATCGTTTCTGCATCAGCAGGAGGCTTCAGTTGCCGGCATGCAAAGTCATTTTCTCCTTCTTGCGCTCGGGGGGCTTCTGTTGGCAGGTTTGCTGATTGATGCAATCGGCAAACGGACACAGCTTCCACGTGTAACGCTGTTGATCCTGTTGGGGGTCGTGGCCGGCCCTTCAGGATTGGATCTGCTGCCCCCGACATTGACATCCTGGTATGAGTTTCTCGCAACGATTGCGCTCTCAATGGTGGCGTTTCTGCTCGGCGGTACGATGTCGCTGCGTGCGCTGCGCAGTCACGGCAAGGCGATTGTGCTGATTTCTCTATTCGTTGTGGCTTTAACTGCATCAGTCATGACGGTTGGCCTGGTGGCAATTGGAACACCGGTAGATCTGTCTTTGGTGCTTGCCGGTATTGCAACCGCCACAGCGCCGGCCGCAATCCGCGATGTCGTTGAACAGACCGGTGCAAAGGGCCCCTTTACCGACACGCTGCTGGGGATCGTTGCGGTGGATGATGCCTGGGGCCTGATCGTGTTCAGTCTTCTTCTGGTCGCCGCCAAGGCCTTAGTCGGTGACGGCAGTTGGCAAGTGGCCGAACAGGGATTGTGGGAATTGATCGGATCGATCGCCGTCGGTCTTGCGGTTGGCTTTCCGGCGGCCTATCTCACCGGCCGCTTACAGGCTGGCAGACCGTCCCAGGCTGAAGCGCTTGGTCTCGTCTTCATATGCGCCGGGCTTGCCGTATGGTTGAACGTTTCATTTCTGCTGGCCGGCATTGTGGCGGGTGCAATCGTGGTCAACTTCGCCCGACACCACAGCCGACCGTTTCATGAAATCGAACATATCGAATGGCCCTTCATGGTGCTGTTCTTTGTGCTCGCGGGTGCCACTTTTCAGGTTACCCATGTTGCAGACATCGGTTGGATAGGCGTGACCTATCTTGTCCTGCGCATGTTGTCGCGTGTCATTGGCGGTTGGGTGGGTGGAACCTGGGCGGAAATGCCCCATCTGCAACGCCGGTGGATTGGGTTGGCATTGGCGCCACAAGCCGGTGTTGCCTTGGGTATGGCGCTTGTGGCGGGCAATCACTTTCCGGAACTTAGGGATACGGTGGTTGCGCTGACGATCGGTACAACTGTGGTCTTCGAGCTGTTCGGACCAATGCTGACTTTGATGGCACTTCGAAAGACCGGCGAGTGTGATTGACACCCTCGATTAGTCACAGTTCATTGCGCGATGCATGCGTGCAGTTGTGGGGGCAATTTCACGGATCACAAC
>JAEKFU010000024.1 GCA_016522385.1 Pseudomonadota bacterium | reverse complement strand
ATCGCCTACTGCGGAGAGAACCATGAACCCGGCAGGAACACATAGAGCTTGAAACACATCCCGGAATTAGAGAACAAAATCTGCCAGTTGCGGAAATTCGCAGCGCTCAGCCCTCATCTCCGGAATGGCTCAAATCGACCCGGGCTAGGTGCTGCAAAGGAGTGATCAAATCTTATGCTGCGTAAGTTAAGCTAGAACTCAGATTGTGGGTTCACGTGAGGTTGCTTCCTGGGCGTTGGCCGAGCGCCAGATTCAGCAGACTGGAGTGCAGCTTCGATTTCGGCCCAGTCGGCACATGGCACAACGCGACATTTTGAACGGATGTCGCGTGTCCAGGAATAGATAGCCAGGAAAGGATCGTCGTACACCCGAGTTGCGTGGCTCTTCTCGGGTGCATTCCAGATGATCGTCCCGGGCGGAACATCTTGCCACGCTCCACCATTGAAACGCCAGCCCGACGGTCCCGACAGTGTCAAATAGAGCTCTGGTGCTCTGTGCGCATGATCCCGATACAAAACGTGCGGCGTGAGCAGAAACAGCCCAAGCGTGAAGTCAGGGTGATGGAACGCCGATCCGTGGGGGCCAATCAGTTCGCAATGCATATTGCCGTTTCGGTATCCATCGCCAACGTCCGCAGTTAGCTCGTAATATGTTCCTCGATCCACGCGCCATTGGAGTTCTGGCAATGCCTCGCGCAGCGCTTTTGCAAGCCTGTCCAATCTTTGAGACGTTCCTTCGATAGCCTGCCAAAGATCGCGGTCATGGGGAGGCTCGCTTGGCATCCAGTCATGTTGGTTTGCTTCCGACAGATCCATCTGATCCAGAATAGAAAGCACTTGGCCCGCGTGATCACTGTCGCCGGCGAAACAGCGAAGTGTTCTCCTGATCTCATGAACAAAGGCGCGAACTGCCCGCACAACCGGTCCTTTCTGTCATTCTGTGTTTGAACTGCAACCAAACTCTGCATCCCAACGCCAACCTGGCGGATGGTACCCAACACTTATGCTCAGTAATGAGCTTGTTGCATCCACGGCGAGTACTGATCAGCCATCATTATCCAAACGGGTCAAGAATGACGTCAGCCAATACAGCGCAAACGGTGAATATGGGTCAACTTGAGAGGTTCCAGCCTACGGCCTGAAGAGTCTGTTACCGTCCTCTAAGTAGACGAAACCGCTGCCATAACGGACATCGAAATTCGAATGTCGGTTATCGGGTGAACAGCGGACGCATCGCGAAAGGCGGCAACACTTCCGCTTGGTGCCAAAGGCAGACCTCCAACCGGCGTGTTTGCTCGATTGGGTAATGTGGCTTGCGAAGATGGGCTTTGTCCCACATCAATGATAGATGACCGTAACCAAAGGCATCCTCTCTAAGACTTTTGGTTCCTGTTAATGAGTCGGGTCACCTGATGCAGAATATAGTCGCTCTCGTAGATCCGGATGATGAGAGCTCCTGGCGCAAGGTGCTGCCAACGGCAATCGAATACGCAAGACGCATCGAAGCGCGACTTCACGTTCTGACCATTGTACCCGATGGCATGTTCAAAATGACCATAGTGGCGCAGCTGATCCCAAAGGACTTCGAGCGTAAACTCCTTGACGATGCCAGGCAGCGGCTAGCAAGACTCATTGAGGAGCAAGCCACAGAAGAGGTCCAACTTGAGCAGTATGTTAGGTTTGGCAGCGTCTATAAGGAGGCTCTGCGGTTTGCCACCGACGTCGAGGCTGACCTCATCGTTGTGGGCGCACATAAGCCTGAATTGACAGACTTTCTTCTCGGCCCGAATGCCGGGCAGATTGTCCATCACGCGACATGTTCGGTGTTGGTCGCCCGAGAGTAGCCATCCCGCCAACGGGCAGGTCATTGGCGCTCTAGGTTCCGGCTGCCGACGTAGTGGCCCATAAGGTCCGAGATCGGAGGCACAGCGGACTACCCGAAAAGCAGGCCAGATAGGCAGCTTCGTGCCACAAGAGACATGCGGGGATGTATGGGAACGCTACGATGGATGCGTTCCTGATGTCCTCAAGATCCTATTGTGTCCGACTAGACTTAGGTTCCTGTCCGTGCAGAAATCTCTTGATCCGGTCCTCCCACTCCGCGTCGCACATTACCCGGTTCATCATCGTCGCATCGGCGATACGCTCAAGTCCTGAGGGTTCAAGACCGTCGCGTAGGGCTTTCAACGTGCCGTATGTCGCCTGGACCGAGGCGGCGAATGGCTGATGGCCCTGCAGTGCCAAACGAACGTTGCGTCTGGACAAATAGTCGAGGTCCAAGAGTTCTTGCCCGAACCCTCCAATGATAAGCGGCAGGTCGGTCCCAGCGGCGATGATATCGAGATCCTGACGGGTGCGTACACCTACCGCGAACAACGCGTCTGCCCCAGCTGACTGATAGGCGCTCAACCGCTCAGCGGCATCGCCGGCATTTGTTATCGCCGCAGCACTTGTGCGGCCTACAATGACCAGATCGCTGTCCTGGCGTGCATCCAACGCAGCCTCGACCTTGGCTGCTCCCTCGGCAATTGACACCAGCGAAACGACGTGGGGTTCTCCGTACTGTGCCGGAAGCAGAGTATCTTCAATTGACAAGCCAGCAACACCGGCATTCTCCAACTCTTCGACGGTCCGGATCACGTTCAGTGCATTGCCGTATCCGTGATCAGCGTCGCACATCAGGGGGAGATTGCCGGCTCGACAGATCCGCCTTGCCTGATCCGCGAACTCGGTCAGCGTCAACAAGATCGCATCGGGCGCGCCGAGCACCGTCAGCGACGCAACAGAACCGGCAAGCATGCCGACCTCGAAACCGATGTGTTCGGCAATCCTGGCCGAAATCGCATCAAAAACCGAGGCTGGATGAACACAGGTATCACCGGCCAGCACTTCTCGGAAGCGTTTTCGCAACTTGTTGGCGTTTGTCATGTTCCAGGTCTCACCGTTGTTCAGCAAAGACTTGCGCCTGCTAATTACATCACTTTACGCACGCTTGTTCATGTTTTCGAAAAAGCAGACCTCAAATTTTGAATGTCGGTTATTGAGTGAAAAACGGACTTGACCGATCAACGCGCAATGGGTCCGGAATGGCCATTTGCAGACTCCGCCAATTCAGCCAAACTGCACGAAGCCGGTGATAAGCTCGGGCAACTCAGACTCATTTTCTATCTTGAGGCAGGTCAATGGTCAGCTTTCCAAACTTCATGAAGAATGAAGCAAATCGCGTCCACTCATCTTGTCAGTTTACCGATGACATCGAAGGGTTTGTGTTTGATGGGAGGAACGGTAGCCAAATGGATAGTATGGACTTGCAATGCAAGTCGCGAAACTTCACCACACGCCCACGATCATGACGAATACATGATCGTCGTCGCGGGACAGTATCGGTTGTGGCTGAATGAATGTGAGCATGTTCTTGACCCGGGTGATGAAATTCACATTCCCAAGGGAACTACAATTTACGGATCGCGTACCGCCGGAACACGAACGATACATGCTTTCGAGAATCGACGAGCCAAACGTTCAAACGAGCAGTCAGGGCGCCCTAAGCCATTATCCATTCGTGAGAGAATACGCTCAGGCCGTCTCAATTGTTCCGGTTCGAATTGTTGGGCGAGCGATCAAAGATTGCCTACTTGGCAATTGCCGCATCCGTCAGCTTGCCGAGAGCACTTGTCATTTTACCGAAAACAGGGTCCCGGTCAGTAATTGCGTGGCGGCTCTTCAAGAAGGCAGGGTCGTTATAGGCGATCCACACGGCACCACCCTCATCCTGCCATGCGAGTACCTTTATCGGCAGATCGATGCCGATGCGTCGGTTGGAGAGCATTAACGGCGTACCCATCTTCGGATTGCCGAAAAGTAGAAGCTGGGTTGGCTTCATGTCCATTCCGGCTTTTTTTGCTCCTGCGGTGTGGTCAATCCGGGCAAAGATAGTCAAGCCATTTTTCTTCAGGATGGTTTCAAGTCGGTCTAGGGTCTCCCCGACACCGTGGGCGCTAGGTTTGACGACAAGATCGTCTGCCGCATGCGCGGGTAGCAAGGTGAGACAGATTATCACGAAGGCAAATATGGTACGCATTCTGGGATCCTCTCTAGGCGTGGGTAGGCGTTGTACAAGGTTCTCAGCTGCCTCGGTCATTGGTCGGTTTTTAAGCTTGGGATACCAAATCTCTTTGCAGCCAACAACGCATTTGCCACTGACATCGCCTGACCATGCTCTTAGATCCAGCGACGAACTCGGCGCTTGTAGGCAAGGTACTCTTCTCCAAACTTCCGCTCAAGGTACGCCTCTTCAGGCTCTATTGCATATCTTTGAAGGACCCAGGCACATACCGGCGTCAGAAGTAAGATCCAGGCACTCCAAAGGATCACAGCAACACCGATACAGATCAGTACCATCTGCAAATACATCGGGTTTCTCGTTATCCGGAAAGGTCCGCGTTCCACAATCTGAGGTGTAGGCTTCCAAGGATTCACATTTTGGCCTGACCGGCGAAACAAAAGAACCGACCAAAGACCGAGGCCCAGGAAAGAGAAAGCGACTATTAGACCGCCGACCCAATAACGTTCCGGTGCTGGCAACACCAAGCTTGGATTGACAGGCCAGAGCCACTGCAAAACGACTCCTGCAAGCACAGTGACCAGCGGTATCCCCGGAGGAAACATCCGGACTGCAGCATGATCCCATTCATTCTGTGTCATGGCTCAGACCTCGTGATCTGTGAGCCTCTCGACATGAATGTGCATCTACCACGAGAAGCAGAAATTGTAAGCGGCGAATGTCGCATGAGGGTCAACTTGAGACGTTCCAGCCTACGGGCTGAAGAGTCTGTTACCGACCTCTAAGCAGACAAAAATCGCTGCAAACACGGCCATCGAATTTCGAATGTCGGTTATTGAGGGTGGAGCGGACTCCCTGCGAAAGGGGTCAACACTTCCGCTTGGTGCCAGAAGTAGACATTCGCCAGAACACGCGGCCAGTTCGCTCAGCGACTACTTTTCGTTGGACGCTGACGGTACATCG
>JAEKFU010000015.1 GCA_016522385.1 Pseudomonadota bacterium | reverse complement strand
ATGTCGCACTGGTCATCCCCCTTGTGGGCGCACTGTACAAGCACGACTGCGACAACTATCAGGCGGCAAAAGACAGGGAGACGCTTCGCGCCTTGGTCCGAGCAGCCAGGGAAGGTGGTCGCGTCCTTAGAGCGCTCGGATTCAGGAGGCGCCAGCCCTTTGCGTTCAACCTGGTCTATTGGCTGCCAGAAATCATCAGCGTGATGGGGGTGAAGGCGGTGCTTGAGAGCAAGTTTGCGGAGGTGGCCTTTGCCATGCATGCGAAAGCTGCTCGAGACGAGATGGAAGATCTCGCTCGCGAGTTTCAACAACTGGCTGCGATGACGTCAGTAGACACGCCAAACATTGACACATTGAGCAGCTTCATCGCCTGAGGGAGAAAGCCCGACCCAGTTGCTGCAGCAGACCCCGAAGGCGCTGCCGAATTCGTTGATGGCATAGGGTCTGTTGATCGGCCCAATGCAGACGAAACACCTGCCAAAGCGGCAATCGAATTACGAATGCCTGTTGTCAGGAGTGCAACGGAATCGATTCAAACAAGGCCACCACTTCCGCTCGGCGCCAACTTCGTACATTTGGTCGACGCACAGGCTTGAACTCACGAACAGCATCTGGATCGAGCAAAAACTCGTTGCTTAACTTAACCGGTTCATGGGAAGCTTCGCGCGCCGGGCCAGCAAAGACGCCCGACAGCTGGCGATTTGAACGTTCGCTCCATTGTTCAACAGCGGGAGGAAAGTCATGAATATCAAGCATACATTGTTTGCAACTGTTTTAGCCCTAGGGGCAATGCTTGGAGGTGCAGCAGTCAAAGCCGAAACTTTGCGTGTCGGCATGGAATGCACCTACGCACCGTTCAACTTCCGCAATGAGGCCGGTGAACTGGTTGGATACGACGTCGATGTCGCCAAGGGGGTTGCAGGTATCATCAAGGCTGATCTGGAATACGTCTGCCAAAAATGGGACGGCATGATCCCGGCCCTCTTGGCCAACAAGTTCGACCTGGTCATCGCATCCATGTCGATCACCGAGAAAAGACTGGAGAAGATGGACTTCTCCTCACCCTACAGGTTCTCCATCGGCCGACTTGTTGGACGAAAAGGACTGGACGTCGAACTGTTTGACAGCGCGGGTAATCCAAATGCAGAGAATTTCAAAGGTTTGAAGGTTGGCCTGGAACGCGCTTCCACATATGCAAGCTGGTTCGAAGCGAAGCTGCCGGGTGCCGACGTCATCCTGTATGACACCAACGAAGCCCTGTATCTCGATCTCCAAAATGGCCGCACTGACTTGATCATGACCAATCCCATGAAGGCCTACCTCAGGTTTTTGAGCAAGGAGGATGGGGCAGGATTCAAGTTGGTCGGACCTGAGATCGATGAAGAGAAGTACTTTGGCGTCGGCGTCGGCGTTGGTCTTCGCAAGGGCAATGAGGAATTGCGAGATCGGATCAGCGCTGCGCTGAAACAGCTCATCAACGACGGATCGCTTGAGCAGTATGCGCGCAAATACTTTCCGTTCAAACTGCATAAGGAGGAGTGGGGTCAATAAGCTCCTCACAGGTGATGTCGCGGTGAGTCTCGGTTTACTGACGCACCGCGATACCTGTTCGGCCAAGTGGATCTCCAGATTACATGATGCTCGCGGGCAAGACCGTGCCGAGACGGAGTAGAGCGTTGTGTCCGCATTGACGGGATGGTGGGACGATTTTTTCTGGGGCTCGGTCGTTGTCGGCCAGGTGTTTTTCGTCTCATTGATCCTGATGGTCGTCTTCGGGCTGATCGGTGCTGCGGCGAAGCTTTCCAAGAGCCGAGTCGCCCAAAGGATTGCCGACGCCTACACTGTGGTGTTTCGTGGCACGCCCGAGCTGCTGGTCCTGCTCCTGATCTACTTTGGTTCGGCCGTCACGTTGACGGCGATCGCGCAGTTATTCGACCCGTCGGTGAAGTTCGTTGACATTCCACCATTCTGGGCGGGCTCTTTCAGCATTGCACTGATCGTCGGCTCATATGCGACGGAGACCTTCCGGGGCGCCTTCATGGGGGTCAATCCCGGACACATAGAGGCTGCACGGGCGCTTGGCCTTTCAAGCGTTCAGACGTTCTTCTATGTGCGCATCCCCGAAATGTGGCGTCTTGCTTTGCCTCCTTTTGGCAATCACATGCTGTCGCTGATCAAGGACACAGCGCTTATTTCCATCATTGGGTTGAACGAGACGTTGTTTGCCGCAGAGCAGGCCATTGGCGCGACCGGCAAACCCTTCACCATGTATATCGTGGTTGGCTGCATTTATCTTGGCTTCTCGACGATCATCACATTGACCGTCATGGCGCTTGAGAAATATGCGAACAGGCATCTGGAGCGCGCCCGATGAGTTTTGATGTCGCGCTCATCGTCGACAGCATACCAAAGATGCTGATGGGACTGGGCCTGACGCTGCAGCTGTTGATCTTGTCTGCTGTCCTGGGGCTACTGCTTGCGACTGTCTTGCTGCTGATGCGCATAAGCGGCAAATGGTATCTCGACCTCCCTGCCCAGGCCTACATCTACGTATTCCGCGGGACCCCGATTCTCGTGCAAATTTTCATCGTCTATTATGGTTTCCCGCAATTGGGCTTCATTCGCGACAGCTTTCTTTGGCCAATATTGCGCGAGCCGTTCGGCTGCGCGGTGGTCGCATTGTCGCTGAACACCGGTGCTTACGTGTCGGAGATTCTGCGGGGCGGCGTGCTCGGCGTCGACCGCGGCTTGCATGAAGCGGGCTCGGCACTAGGTCTGTCGGCCCACCAGCGCTTCATCTACATCACGACGCCACTTGCTGTGCGACTGGCGATTCCTGCATACAGCAACGACGTCGTCAGCCTTATGAAATCCACGGCACTGGCCAGCACGATTACACTGCTGGACATGATGGGGATCGCCAGAACCATCGTCGCGGAAACCTATGCGCCCTATGAGATATTCATATCCCTGGCGGTGATCTACCTGATCATGACGTGGTTCATCCAAAAGGCGTTTGGCGTGTTCGAACGTTTCATGAGCAGGCACGAAAGGCAGTAAGGCTCGCTATGAGTGCTAACGTCACAGACCCCATCATTGTGCTGGAGAACGTCGACAAGTTCTTTGGTCCGTTCCAGGCCCTCAAGAATGTCTCCCTATCGGTCAGGAAAGGCGAGAAAATTGTTGTGTGCGGCCCTTCGGGGTCGGGAAAGTCGACGATGATCCGGTGCATCAACCGGCTTGAAGAACACAACAGCGGCACGATCATTGTCAACGGTCACGAACTGACGGACAAGACGAATGACATCGATGCGGTTCGCAGCGAAATCGGCATGGTCTTTCAGAGCTTCAATCTGTTTCCCCATATGACCGTTTTGAGGAATCTCATGCTCGCGCCGAGACTGGTTCGCAAGACAAACAAGGTTGAAGCGGAAGCGCTGGCCAGACAGTATCTGGAGCGCGTAAGGATTCCTGAACAGGCTGACAAATACCCAATTCAACTCTCCGGCGGCCAGCAGCAGCGTGTGGCGATCGCGCGTGCATTGTGCATGAAGCCGGAGGTCATGTTGTTCGATGAGCCGACATCGGCACTTGACCCGGAAATGATTTCCGAAGTTCTCGACGTCATGGTGGATCTCGCACGCGAAGGCATGACCATGATCTGCGTGACACATGAGATGGGATTTGCACGTTCAGTCGCCGACAAGGTCGTGTTCATGGATGGAGGAGAGATCGTAGAAGTGGCAGGCCCTACCGAGTTCTTCGAAAGTCCGAGGAACGAGCGCACTAAGCTGTTCCTCAGTCAAATCCTCGCGCACTAGAGCTAGAGAAAGCAGTCTAATGGGTGAAAGAACGACCAGCGAACTGCTGGAATTTGCACAGGGCCTCGCTGATGAGAGCCGGAAGATACTGCATGCTGCCCGGCGCCGCGCTCCTGACGTGGAACTCAAGAGCGACCAAAGCTACGTGACCGAGACCGACAAGCAAATTGAAGCGCGGCTGCGCGAGGTCATCGAGCAACACTATCCAGAGCACGGCATACTTGGCGAGGAACACGGCTCAACGAATATTGATGCTGAATTTGTCTGGGTGTTGGACCCGATCGACGGCACTGCAGCATATGTCGCCGGCATTCCCGTGTACGGCACATTGATTGCACTGGCCCGCAAGCGGCGACCATGGATCGGCATCATCGATCATCCTGCAAGTGACGACCGTTGGATCGGACAGTCTGACGGGGCGACACGACACAATGGCGAAGAGGTATCGACACGTCCGCAGATCGAACTTGCCAATGCCTTGATGACCAACAGCAATCCAGACTTTTTCAGTCAGGATGAAAGAGCCCGCTTTGACCGACTGCGCGAACAGGTGACCTACACGCAATATGGCGGAAGTTGCTTTGCATATGGTGTACTGGCATCGGGGCGTACCGATCTGGCGGTCGATGGTGGACTGGATTCGTTCGACATTTTTGCGCCCGCTGCAATTATCGCCGGTGCTGGCGGGTTTGTAACGGACTGGTCCGGAAAAGAGATAGATCTCGACTGGCGCGGTACGGTCATTGCGGCCGGCAATCA
>JAEKFU010000010.1 GCA_016522385.1 Pseudomonadota bacterium | reverse complement strand
AGATTGCCGGGCCGAGCCGAACGAGATCTGGCCATCGCTTTCCAGTTTCTTGCGGGGTCCGACGAAACTTTTGCCCAAAGAGTTGCTCAGTCATCCCTGATCTCTTGACATATATCAATGGCGCCTTGGCGCATTCCGCATAGCGTACAAAGGCAACACTGAGGGAAGGGCTCCCTTAACATTCAGGGTGTTGGAGCTTGCTCTGCTGGTGTGACCCGAGCACTGATCTGGATTCGAGTGCGACCAGCTTAGGGGAGATGTATGGAATGCGATCTCTGACGGCAATGCAGCGAAATGCGCAATTGACCTTTGGAAGGATGTCGGCATGGCAGAAGTAGCCGACATCAAGGGGGTCGGTCCAGTGTTGGCGTCGGCCTGTGTTGAAGCAGGTTTTGGCAGCGTCGAAAAGATTGCCGGTGCCACATCGAGCGAACTGGCAGCTGTGCGTGGCGTGGGCGAAATGCGGTCAAAGACCCTGATCAGGGCCGCCCAGTTGCTGTTGGGCGGTGTTGTGCCGTCAAAGCCCGCGAACCCCAAGGACACCAAACCGAAGAAAGAGAACAAGAAAAAGAATAAGATTGAAAAGAAAGGCAAGAAACAGAAAATCAAGAAAGGTAAGAAAAAGAAGAACAAGAAGAAGAAAAAATAAATCCGTCAATCACGATTGAGCGCCGACTTGTGACGTTCAAGCCCTTGATGCGAAACCAGCATCCAGCGCGCTTGGCCTGACATAGTTGGTAACTGGGAGAAATTGCCAATGGCTCGAAGCAATCCATTTGCGAGTTTGTTTGGTCGCTCACCATTCAAACCGATGCAGCAGCATATTCGGATCGTGAAGAAATGCGTTTCGCAGGTACCCAAGTTGTTTGAGGCACTTTGCGACGGCGACCATGAAAAGGTTGCGGAGATCAAGGAACGGATTTTCGACCTCGAGAACGAGGCCGATGCGATCAAGAACGAGCTACGTGCGCGCCTTCCCAAGAGCCTCCTCATGCCGGTCGATCGACGTGACCTGCTTGAAGTTCTCGACTTACAGGATTCCATCGCCGACACGGCTCAGGACATTGCCGGCCTGCTTGTCGAGCGCAAGATGGAAGTTGCGGAGGGGATGACCCAGCCGTTGCTCAACCTGGTGCAACGCTGCGTCGACGCCTGCAATCAAGCTGTGCGAATTATCGAAAGGCTTGATGAGCTTGTCGAAACCGGATTCCGTGGCCCGGAGTCTGAGGCCGTTATCGAGATGGTCGAGCAACTGAACAAGATCGAATCCGACACGGACCAGATGGGACTGGAACTGACCCGCAGCCTGTTCGCTCACGAAGACGAGATGAAACCGGTGTCGGTGGTGTTCTGGTACTACCTGATCATGATGATCGGTGATCTGGCGGACGATGCCGAAAAGATCGGCAATCGCTTGCGGCTATTGCTGGCCCGTTGACCCGGGAGGATGGGGTTATGGAAATCATTCAAATGCATGGAACCGTGTTCATCGTAATCGCGATTATTTTCGGCCTCTACATGACATGGGGTATTGGTGCCAACGACGTCGCCAACGTGATGGGTACCTCGGTCGGATCCGGGGCGATTACCGTCAAAACGGCGATCATCATCGCGGCGATATTCGAGTTTGCGGGTGCTGGCATCGCCGGCGGCCATGTCACCAAGACAATCCGCAAAGGAATTATAGACCCCACGCCCATCACCAACCATCCAGAGATCTTGCTTTTCGGCATGTTGGCGGCTCTCCTGGCGGCAGCCATCTGGTTGATGGCTGCCTCATCGCGCGGTTGGCCGGTGTCGACAACACATTCGATTGTCGGCGCCGTGGTCGGTTTTGCTTTAGCGGCAATCGGTATTGAAGCAGTCAACTGGGGCAAGATAACCCAGATCGTCGCCAGTTGGGTGGTATCGCCGTTGCTCGGCGGGGCGATATCCTTCGGATTGATGATCAGCATTCGCAGACTGATCCTTGACGCGGAAAATCCCTTTGCCGCTGCGAAACTCTGGGGACCTGTCTACGTGTTCCTTGTCGGCTTCATCATTTCCCTGGTAACCATTTTCAAGGGTTTGAAGCACCTGAAGATCGATCTCAGCGGTCCCGCGAGCTTTGCGGTCGCCGCGGTATTCGGATTGATCGTCGCCGGCATCGGCTACTTCCTCATCCAGAGAGTGAAGATCGATGAGGAGGCGGACAGGGATTTCCACTATGCCAGCGTCGAGAAGGTCTTCGTGCCGATGATGTTGTTCACGGCATGCGGAATGGCCTTTGCCCACGGCTCAAACGACGTCGCCAACGGTGTCGGCCCGCTGGCCGCGGTGGTCGGCCTCGTCCAATCCGGTGGAGAGGTGGCGCAGAAATCGGAGCTGCCACTTTGGATCCTTTTACTCGGCGGCTTTGGTATTGTGCTCGGGCTTGCCACCTATGGCTACAAGGTCATGCGCACCATCGGCACCAAAATCACCGAACTGACACCAACGCGCGGCTTCTGCGCTACGATGGCGGCAGCGACGACAGTGGTGCTGGCTTCGCGCACGGGCATGCCTGTGTCGACCACCCACATTGCGGTTGGCGGCGTGGTCGGCGTCGGCATGGCGCGCGGAATAGGCGCAATTGACCTACGCGTGATCGGCGGGATCGTCATGTCGTGGATCATCACCTTGCCGGTCGGCGGGATCCTTGCCGCCCTATTCTACTTCACATTGCGTGGCATGTTCGCAAGTTGAATATAGAAATCAGCGATCAGATTGCTGTTTCCTGTTGGTGCCCCCCAACCTCGCCCGGGGGGCAGCAACTCTTAAACCTTACGCCGGATCGCCGCCACATCGGTTGGGTGCAATTGGCGGTTGTTTGGTAGCAATGCTCTAAACGTGAGCCTGCCATGCCTGATCAAGCGTCCGCTCTATTGTTCAGGAATGCGAGTGCCTGCTCGGGGACGAACTCAAGTGGTGTCATCTGGCCCCCGGACATGACGATGGCGGCCGCACGGTGAGTGTGGGCCGAATAGACGATGTGGTGCCCCTTTATGCCGCCCACGTCGAGCCAAAGCGTTTCCTTTGACGACTGTGGCGTGTGGCCAACAAAGAACGGGGCGTGTTTCGACAAACCCAGTGTCCGGCGAAAACGCTTGACGCTGCCCTTGGTGTAGCCACCGGGCCGGTTTCCCTGCCGAAGTCGGTCCCAAATCACTTCGGACTGGATTCCAGGATAACGACGGATGTTGATCAACACATCGAGATCGACCGTGGAGCGAACCGGTGCTCCGTGGCAGGCGGCGAATTCGTTGCCCAACACGACAAATGCCAAACCATCGAACAGTCTCTCGACTTGCTTTACGTACGCCTTGCCACGCAGCTTCTTAAGGTGCTTTTGCAGGAGCAGACCCTGTGGCACACCGCCCTTGCCGACCTCGGGCGAAAAACTCTCGTGATTGCCGCGAATGTAAAAAATGTTTTCAGGGAAGCGGCGCTTGAGCATGCAGAACAGGTCCAGAATGAGGACCGTCGACTCCATGTCTTCCAGTTCGTCGCTTTCCTGGCTGTGCACCAGATCTCCAAGTAACACCAGACACGCCTCATTGCGTTCCAGCGCCGCCAGCAGACCGCCTTCTGTAATCACGCGCAGAACATTATCCGCGCGCGCATGCACATCGCCGAGGATGACCACGGTCATATCGTCGGGAAACTGGATGACGCCGCCGGGCAGTCCATCGTCGTCCAGCGCGCGGTAGGCTTCCGATGCGACGATATCGTTGACCTCTAGGAGCGCGTTCAAAGCCTCTTCTTGATCAAGCGGCGTTAAGGAGGACCCTATGACGTCCGGCAAATGAATCAGATTTTTCCGGCGCGCCGACCATACCGCCAATGGCGACTCCACAATCGAAATGGTGGTCGGCCTGTCCGGTGCTAGCGGCTGGATCACCAGCTCCCCCTTGCGGTTGGAAACATTGACGTGGCGGTTGGCGACCGACCCGTCGAACCCGAACATCCGCGTCTGCGTGTCGTCGGTGCGCCCAAGAAGCAACGTCTCACCGGGACTGACGCGAACGAAGCGGGGAACGGTCTCATAAAACGCGCTTCCCGGGTGGATGATCCATTCGCGAACGCCGTCAATCTCGTTACCCTCATTACCGGTGACGGCGAGGTCTGGATGCAACTCCAGCGCGACGCCACCTAGCATCAGTTGAAACGGTTGTTCGCGCCAGGCGACGCGCACATCACCATGAACCGCAAGTGGTGTTGAGCTTGGCTCGATCAGTTCGCCTTTTGGCGCCTTCGACAGGAGCTGGCCGATCCGACTCAGCAGCGAGGGCCTTTTGGTGTGGCGGACGATGTGCCGTTCGGTGAGCGGCCCGGTGTCGGTTTCGGAGCTCATAGGTCTGGCGCGTTCCTACAGTCCACGATCTTCATTGGCGGGCCTTCGCGTTCCACACGCACGTAAACGATCATTTCGGAATACCAGAAATACCAGGCGATGGTGCGGTAGAATTCGACCTGGCGTTCGACGATCTCCAGTGTCACCCGTTGGTCGTGCGGGAACAGGCCGGTCTTCGACCGTTCAATCCGGTCCCGGTAGATGATTTCGGCCGGCGACAGAATGAAGTCGAAGACGTACCGCGTGCGCCAGTCGGTTCCGAAAAACCAAGCCTTTTTCGGCGGAATCCGGATCCGCCGGAAGTCCATTTCCAGGGTGTCAAAATCGTTGAGCCAGTCTTCGTCAAGAACGCTCAGCGCGTTTTCATATCCTTTGAACGGCGCACCGAGATGAATTTCGCGCGGCCTGAAGGTCAGTGCCTGGATACGCCACCAGTTGGCAGCCGACAGATCGACGTAGCCCTCGTAGGGCCAGCCGCGCATCTTGCCCACCAGCGTACTCTTACCCGATCCCGGAGGGCCGGTAATTAGGAACTGCCGGAACTTTGGCTCTTCGGGAAACGGAATTCCGTTGATGTCCTGTAACCTCTCGATAGGCGCCAAGACCAAGTTTTCAGAAGGAATCATTTCCTCGACCCATTGGTGTTTCGTAGTGCACGGCGCGGCCCCGCTTGCCCAGTGTCCCATCAGCATGCGAGATGTGCAAGGTCGGCATTCGTTATCCTTCTTGTTAGGCAACCGCCCGTAGCAGCGTACTCTATGCCAAGATAGTGACGGGCGGCCTTTGGTCCGGATCATCCAGCGCCACAATTTCTCGGCATTCTCGGTTCAAGATTGGCCAGCTTGCGATGCAGGTCATGGACATAGCATTGTTGG
>JAEKFU010000740.1 GCA_016522385.1 Pseudomonadota bacterium | reverse complement strand
GCCGTATATACTTCAGCCCAGGGCAGCGGAGTGGGCTTGCCACCAAGTGATCCGACCATGGTTTGGTGCGTCGGCAGGGTCATGGTGCGGATACGCAATCCCTCCATGTCCTTTACCGACGCGATCGGCCGCTTGGAGTTCGTGAAGGCAAAGAAACCACCGGAATCGATGAGGCCCAGCACCTTCAGTCCCGTTTTGCTTTCCAGATCACCGGAGAACTTCTTGCCAAAGTCACTGCGCTGGTCGATCACCCGATTGGCGACTGCAATATTGGGGAACGCAAACGGGATGTCGAACACGCCCACCAAGGGGTAGTGCTGGGCGATGCCGCCGGCAGAAGAGATCGTCGATTCGACAATGCCATCGCGAACCTGCTGGATGACCTCATTGTCCTTGCCAAGTTGCCCGTTCGGAAACAGCTTGACTTCGATATCGCCACCACTGGCTGTTTCGACCAGTGACTTAAAGATTGTCGTCATGGCGCCGGAGTGGCTCTGGAATGCATCGGCCGGGTTCAGGTGGCCGATGCGGATCGTGACGTCGGCGGCAAATGCCGTAGCCGACAGCACACAGCTGAGCGCCAGACCAGCCGTAACGTGTTTGACTTTTCGCAAGTAACTCATACTCAATCCTCCTCTGTTTCAGCTCATTCGAGCTGGTTGGTTAGGCTCCCGAACCAGAAGCAATACCCGCTCAAAGGCCCAGCAACCGGGGAACGGCCAATGTCATATCCTCCCAATATGCAATCAACACCAGAACCGCCATTTCAGCCACCAGGAATGGCCAAAGCGACCTGGTAATGTTTTCGATTTTCTCCCTCGTCACCGAGGCGAGAACGAACAGACAGGCGCCGACCGGCGGGGTCATCAGCGATATGTTCAAAGCCAGAATGATCACGATGCCGGCATGTACCGGACTCATTCCGATACTGGCGGTCAGCGGCGCTAGAACTGGCGCCAAGATGATCAGGGTAGCATTGATGTCCATGAACAAACCAATGAACAGCAGTAGAGCGATGATCATCGCGATCACCACATTCGGATTGCTGGACAACGACAGGATGCCGCTGGCAATGGCCTGAGGGATCTGGTTGAAGGTCATCCACCAACCCAGGATCGAAGCCGATGCGATGATCAGGAAGATGATACCGGTAATACGTGTTGTACGCACCAGCATCTCGTAAATATCCTGCCAGGTCAGACCGCGGTAGACCAGCCCGCCAACAACCAGGGCATAGAATACAGCGATTGAGGCCGCCTCCGTCGGTGTCGCTATACCGCCGAGGATCGCGCCAAGAATGAAGACCGGCAACACCAGGGCCAGAAAACTCTTTCTGAAAGCGAGGAAAATGGCGACCAGACTTGGGCGTTCAGCCGATTTGGGAAGGTTTAGCCGTTTGCCGAGGGCAGCGATGACGGTCATGCAGATGGCGCAGATCAACAGGCCCGGAACGATCCCCGCCGCGAACAGACCGGCAATGGAAACGCCCATGATCGAGCCGTAGATGACCATGAGTGTGGACGGAGGAATGGTGGGGCCGATGATCGAACCGGCCGCCGTCACGGCGCACGCAAAAGGTTTCGAATAGCCTTGCTTGACCATCGCCGGGACCAGGGTGTTGCCGAAGGCTGCAGCATCGGCAGTGGCAGCACCCGTGATACCGGCAAACATAACGGAGGCCACCATGTTGGAGTGGGCCATGCCTCCCCTCAACCATCCCACCAGTGTATCGGCAAAGTGGACCAGGTGGGTCGTGATGCCCGAGCGATTCATGATCTCGCCGGCAAGGATGAAGAAGGGCATGGCGAGAAACGGAAACAGATCGAGGCCGGCAAACATGCGGTCCGGCACCATGGTGAGAAATCGCCCGCCGCCCATGTCCATGACACCGATCAGGCCGGCAATGCCCAGCACGTAACCGACCGGCATACCGAGAACCAGCAGGATGAAGAATGTGGCCGCCACATAGAGCATGATCAGGTCTCGGTCCGGTCAGCCGGCAGAAGATCGCCCTCAGCGAAGAAATCATGTAGGGCAACAAGGAAAAGCTGGGCACACGCAAGGGCACCTGCCAGGGGAACGCCCATGAACGGATAAGCCTTGGGTATACCTTCGATCATTGTAAAACGGCCGAACCCGCGCTCGACCAGGCCGATGCCATAAAAACAGATGATGGCAAAAAACACGAACGCTGCCAGGTCGAAGGCCACCAACAGCCATTTGCGAACCCGGACGGGAAAGCGTTCGAAAACCACCAAGACGCCAATATGTTCGCGATGGCTGATCCCGCTGGACACGGCGATCAGCGCCATCCAGATCATCAGGTATCGCGCCAGTTCCTCGGTGAACGTCAACTGAAAGGGGATGACATAGCGGGCCAGTACGCCAAGCCAGACATCGAGCACCAACAGCACCAGCAGGATGACGCAGAAGCGCTCGACGTACCAATTGAGCCACCGGCTCAGATTGATGGCCGTTTTCCCAATCTCCCTCATGGCCTCCCCATAACCGGCACCGCAGCAGCGTCGGTTTACTTTGTTGGTGTCCGATAGATTGAAACTAATGTTTCGTTGTGTCAAGATATCTGAAATCTGATTTTTAACTTGTCTGGTAGGGAAGCTGCCTTTGGCAATCGGAGCAAGAGCCCACGGCACGTGCGATGGACGCTCCATTGAGGCGCGCATACGCGACAGCTATGCGGACCTGCCATCCAGCGAACGGCGCATTGCCGACTTGATCCTGGATTTCCCCGGAGACATGGCGGCCTATTCGGCCACCGAACTGGCAGATCTTGCCAAGAGCTCAAAGGCCGCAGTGACGCGTCTGACCCGGCGGCTCGGATATTCCAGTTTTGAGGAGGCGCGGCGTTCGGCCCGTGAATCCCGCGACTGGGGATCCCCACTCTACCTCATCAGCCATGAACGCCGGCAATCGGTACCGACCGACTCCAGGTTGAAGGAACACCTGGAGGCCGATTTTGCCAACATGATTGCAACTTTCGACGCCGTAGACAGCACAGAGATTGACGAAATCGTCGACGCGATTGCCAATGCGCGCCGGGTCTGGCTCATTGGATACCGAAACAGTGCTTTCCTGGCGTCCTATGCCCGCTTGCAGTTCATCCAAGTTCGCGACAATGTCACCGTCCTGCCATCGGGAGGCGAAACCCTGGCCGAATATTTGGCCAGCATGTCCCCTGACGACTTGATCATCGCGATCGGCTTCCGACGCCGTGTCCGGCCATTGCGCCGTTTCATGCAGACCGCTGCGAAATTGGGTGTGCCGATTGTCTATCTTACCGACCCCACCGTGCGCGAAAGTGTCTCTCTGGCACGTTGGACGCTGGTGATCCGGGTAGCAGGCGTCGATGTCTTCGACAGCTATTCCGCCGCGCTGAGCCTTATCCACTATATCAGCACTGCGGTCGTCGCCAAGATGGATGCGACAGGCCGCAAGCGCCTCAAGTCCATCGAAACACTACATGATCAGGTCATGGACTTTGGTTGAGGAATTCCAGTGACACAAACCCTCGGCAGCCGACCTCTCCAGCAAGATTAGTGTGAAGCTGGTCGGCCTCAAAGTCCGCGGCTAAACTTCCGTTTTGCCCTCAGCTTCGGACGTATTGCGCGCCGTCGCAGCTCGGTCGTTTTTAGCGCAAAATCTCCGTAGGGCGTCAGCAAGCGCAGATTGAATTTCGAATGTCGGTTGTTGGGTGAACAACGGACCTAACCGATCAGCATGCCATTGGTCCGGGATGTGCCAAACTCGGACAATTGCTGATCTGGTTGCAGCGCTGCATTCGGGTCGATGTTGGATACCGTGAATGGCCTGAAATCATGAAATTGCAGCACCAAGGTCTATGGGTAATTCTCCTCCCCGCACATCGCTGAAGGGATGCTGAACTGGCAACTGTCAATTGCCCGTCGAGTGATCGGAAGACAGGACGAATTCGGCTGGTAGGTTGACGTGCATCAAGGCAAGTGAGGACGCGAATGTGAAATGCTTGTTACTGGTGGAATTACGCCTCTTAGAGATGGCTGGATCATGAAACTTCCTTTGAATGCAACTTTGTTTTCAATGCTGTTCCTGATGGCACTATGTGTCAGCATTGGACCGGCTGCAGCAGGCACTTGGGCGCTGACAGCGTTCTCGGCGAAACGGATTGATCTGGGTGCGAACCGCTCACCGAGCCCAACGCTTATTGGCCATAAAGAGAACACCAAACGCATCGAGAAATCATTGGAAAGACGCGAATTTCGGCGTCAGCACCGCAAGTTCCACAAGCGCTATGACCGTGAGCGGGCGAAAGCAGGCAAGAACAGAGCGGAACGACGGCGGCTGCGGCATGAACATCGCCGGTTCCACAAGCGACATGAAAGACGGCGGGCGAAGCGAAGGGAACCGAAGTTCCGAGAGCGCCAGTACCGCCGACATCACCGGCAGTTTCACCGGCGCTATCGTCCCGAACAGCCCGGCTACAGGCAGGGCCACCGCCGCTTCCACCGTCACTATCGCAAACGGCACCGGCGGCCCAGGATCTACCTCGAATTTGGACCACGGTACTATGATCCCTGGTACTATGACCCACGCTATTACGATCCGTATTACTACACGCCCCGCTACCGGCAACGGATCAGTTGCACCCAGGCCCGCTTGCTCGTTCGCAACTATGGCTACAGGCGGGTGCGCGCCTATGATTGCCGTGGCAAAGTGTATGGTTTTATCGCTTGGCGAAAAAACAAGCGCTACAAGGTTCGCGTAAGCGCTCGAACTGGGTCGATTACTTCCCGCAGGCGATTCTAGACTGGTCCTGAACGCACAACATTTGTGAGCCCTCAGTGCACCGCGATGCGCTGTCAGCGAAGTGCCATAACCGGTCCATACGCTGACGAAACCGCTGCAAAAATGGATATCAAATTTCAAATGTCGGTTATCGGGTGAGCAACGGACTCCCTGCGAAACGGCTCAACATTTCCGCTTGGTGCCATCAACGGACGAACACCATGAACTCTGTATGGCGACGTCAACCGCCAGAGCCATCGACTTGTCGCTGATATTCTTCAGAGTCAAACCATCCTAACGACGACGTCACTTTCAAATTGTCGTCGAGTTCCCACTCTTCCCAGCCACTGACTTTAAGAGGATTGCCTGTTTGTGCATTGTGCCCGGTGAATGTCCAGAGCACTAATTGGAGCTGGGTTCGCCTACAGCCGGTAGTCGGACGAAGCGCTTTCAGATACAATCTGTCTCAGTTCTGCACCCAAAGAGCCAAAACAAGATTCAATTCATATGTATTGTGAAGGGGAGAGAGAAGGTGTCAACAATTGCGCTAGTAGACGATGATCAGCACATCCTGACTTCGCTAAGTATGGCGTTTGAAGCCGAGGGACACCATACGCAAACCTACGCCGACGGCACGACTGCGTTGGTCGGCTTGCAGGAAACACCACCCGACATCGCGATCCTCGATATCAAGATGCCGCATATGGATGGGATGGAATTGCTGCGCCGGTTGCGCCAGCACTCTGACCTTCCAGTCATCTTCCTGACCTCCAAGGATGATGAGGTCGACGAGTTGTTCGGCCTCAAAATGGGCGCGGATGACTACATTCGCAAACCGTTCTCCCAGCGCGTACTCATGGAACGGATCAAGGCTGCGCTGCGCCAAGCCCAGTTACGAGAGTCTGCGATTTCTGACGAACCGGAAACGCCCACCATCGAGCACGGCAAGCTGGTGATGGATCCTGACCGCCACACGTGCACTTGGGATGCGAACCCGGTTACCCTTACCGTGACCGAGTATCGGATCCT
>JAEKFU010000682.1 GCA_016522385.1 Pseudomonadota bacterium | reverse complement strand
CAATTTGACTACAGTCAACAAGCGTTCGCCGAAGAACTGCTGGCTAAACGACGGTTACTGCACGGGTGGTGTGCGCGTAGGCGCCCCCGTAGATCAGGCTGGTGCAACAAGAATCAACTGACGCCGTGACTGTGAGGTTACTTGCTCGTTTCAGCGATCGCCCTTAGTATCGCCACGATACCCAGGTCACGCCGTGCGGCAAGCTCCTCAAAATGTCGGCCACCGGCCATCTCGTTGCAACCATCTACCAGGGCGTCGCGGAGTTCTTTGGTAAGTTCTGGCGCGTCCAGCCGTGTCCAGGGCAGCTTAAGAGCCGAGCCGAACTGATCGAGGTTTGTCGCCATACCGCCCTCTCCGCAGCCGACATGGAAAGCCATGCATTGCCCCATGAGGGCAAGCCTGGGGCCAGGACCATTGATTAATGCAAAATCGATTTGTTCTGGTGTTGCTTCCCCATTGGCCACCATGTGCAAGGCCTCGCGCCATAGTGCCTCCTGTAGTCGCGTCGCGACAAATCCGGGAACTTCCTTATTGAGCACAAGGGGTGCCTTGCCGGCAATGCGAAAAAACTCTTGAGTCCAAGCTGTCGCGTCGACGGACGTCCTCTTGCCAGCAACGATTTCAACGAGTCGCAACAAATAGGGCGGATTGAATGGATGTGCGACGACAGTACGCTCTGGCGTCGCACAGCGAATCTGGATGTCGGTCATGGTCAAGCCGGAGGTGCTGGAGGCGATGACGACGTCGGGCGGAGCCAACTCGCCAAGCTGTCTATAAAGATCCTGTTTTACGGAAAGGATTTCTGGCGCGCTTTCCTGCACGAAATCGGCTTTTGAGACAACCTGTGCAAGATTGTTCGAAATGGTCATGCGATCGAGCGAGGCGTCCGGCGCAAGACCCATATACGACAGACTTTGCCAAGCGGTGTTAACAAGGCGTCGAAACGCACTTTCTTCAGACGGGTCATGAACATAACTGTTTACATCGTAACCCCGCGCCAGGAAGTGTGCGGTCCAGCCCCCACCAATTGGACCGCCGCCGATGCTCGCGACACACCGCACGTCCTCAGGAGATTTTCGGCTCATCACGTCATTACTAAACTTAGCGGTCCTAGCGGCCCCTAAACACAGGTTTGCGCTTCTCTACGAAGGCACGCACACCTTCCTTGGCATCTTCTGATTTGAGCATGCTTCGATAAACTGGAAGATCAGCGGTTCTCATTTTTTCGAAGGCTGCCTGTGACGGTACACACTCAATGGCTCGCAACACCTCCTTGATCGTTTGTAGCGCCAGCGGAGCCGCCTCGGTCAATTGGCTCGCCCACGCTCTCGCAGCCGTCATCAGCTCGTCCTTTGGGACGACTTTGTTAACTAAGCCGAAAGTGGCGGCCTCCTCAACTGTCATACGCCGTCCGAGCAGGAACATTTCCATCGCTATGTTGTAAGGCAAACGTCTCGGTAGACGTTGGAGCGCGCCGGCATCCGGTACCATTCCAAGCGGCATCTCAGGTAAGCCAAATTCAACATGACTGGCCGCGATAATCAGATCACCGGCCATGGCAAGTTCAAAACCACCGCCTATGGCCAAGCCGTTTAGCGCGACGATCACTGGCTTGTTCAACGTCCAGTTTTCGGTCAAGCCGGCAAACCCACCTTGTCCGTATTCGCCGTTATTCCACCACTCGTCCAATTTCGTGTCGCCACGGTCTAGTGCCTTTAGATCCCAGCCAGCGGAGAAAATTCTGTCGCCCTCAGCTGTGAGGATCCCTACCCGCAGATCAGGGTCATCGTTCAAAGTGGCGAACGCATCACCGAGTTCCCGACTCATGGCATGATCGATGGCATTGACCTTAGGTTTGTTGAGCCTAACTTCCAGAACGTGACTCGAGCGGGTGATTTCGACGTGGGTCATAAGATCCTCAGAATATAATGCTGCTCAAAGTGTCCAGAACGCCAATTCGTCAACGCGAGAGGCCTGTAGGCTCTTAATTGAAAAAATAGCGCTTTTGTCGGGCAAGTCGGCGTGTTGCGACTCCTGGGCATTCCTGGTAATCCGGCCTGTTCAGGGAGAATTATCCCACTGACACTAAGATTTATTAAGTCCTAGGGACGGGCAATTTGCATTTGCTAGAATGACATTCGCAGACGGATAATCACAACGAAGCGGATAACGATAGAAATCAAAAAAAGCTAGTCGAAGCTGCGTACTAACGACCCACAATGCAGGAGGATTCAATGGACCCACTAGATTCACTGAAACAGAGATATACGCAGGGCAAAATCAGCCGTAGGCAATTCATACAGGGCGCCTTGGCCGTGGGCGTCACAATGACAGGCGTGACGGCTTTCACTTCATCGGTAGAAGCTGTAACGCCCAAGAAGGGCGGCACCTTCCGTTTGGGGCTCACTGATCCGGCCACGTCGGACGTGCTGAACCCGGCCACCTATATTTCGAACCACACACAGCTCGGCATGTTCGGCGCTGTGCAGAATAATCTGACCGAGGTGGATGCTAATGGTGAGATCGTCCCAGAACTCGCCGAGAGTTTCGAAGCCTCACCTGATGCTAAGACTTGGATATTCAAGTTGCGTAAAGGCGTCGAATTTCACAATGGCAAGTCCTTCGAAGCGGCCGACGTGGTCGCGTCAATCAATCACCACCGCGGTGAAGATGCTGAGTCCGCTGCGAAACCGCTGTTGTCGGAGTTGGCTGAGG
>JAEKFU010000633.1 GCA_016522385.1 Pseudomonadota bacterium | reverse complement strand
GAGTTGGTGTCGCTAGCGGCGCGAGTACGGCGGTATGGAAGTCGGCCACGCATATCGTAATTGGCTACGAATTAATGGTTCTAGCTTGTCGCGGGACTAGGGCCGTCGATCGTGAACAATCCTGATTTCAGGCTGCGACTGGCTTTGAGCTGCAGATGCAAGAAAGGGCCATCAAGCGCCACAAAACCCTGAGCCACTTGAGCAGGAGGGAGAAGTTGTAGCCGGCAGCAGCGAGGATGGCGTTGACGGCATCGCCTTGTGGTCCGGCCAGGTAGTTGCGGCCCATGCGGTGCTCAGTCTTGATATGGCCGATCACCGGCTCAACAGCCGCCCGGCGGCGCATCTCGCGTTTGATGGTCGGCGTTACCCGCCGCTTCTGGCCTGCCGTGTAGACCTTGAACTTGTGGTTTTGCGGGGCGTTGTGGCCGCGATAGCCGGCGTCGACAAGGATGCGGTCGATCTCACCGCCAATGGAGCGTTCCATGTCAGGGATGACATCTGCCAGTGTGTGCCCGTCATACGGGTTACCGGGGAGCGCCATTGCGTGCAGGGCAAATTGACCGCCCTTTGAACGCTTGAGTGTGGTGGCAATGGACACTTTCACTCCGAACTCATAAGGGGCATGTGCTTTGCCCTTGCCGATGCATTCCACCTCAGGCGCATGCAGGCTGTAGACCTTCCGGCCGCGCTGTCTCTGACGCTGCTCGAGAACCCGGCTGGCCAGATACACAGGCCGTCTGAAGATAAGTTCCAGCTCTTCGTCGTCACAGATCTGGCGAGAGATATCCCGGACAGTTCGACCCAGATAGGTCCTGAGTGAGCGTAAACTGCGGTTTGCCCGCTTGAACTGCTTGGCATGGGCATAGCGTTGATGGCTGATCAAAGCCTTCTTGCCGACCCGCACATAGGACTGGCGCAGATCAAGCCCAAGCTTTTTGGCCAGCTTCACCAGCTTGTCGCGGGCCCGGTCGGTCAGCTTGGCGTCGGTCGGGAACATCACGTTCTTGGGCTGCACCGTCGTATCGACAATCACCCGCAGCGTATCCTGCGGCTTCATCGCCCCAGTCTTGAGCGCCACATTCAAACTCTCTTGCAGCAGAACCGCAATGCGCTCTGAGCCCATGCGCTGGCGCCACCGGGTCATCGATGAGCGATCGAACGGCAGCTCGTGACGGAAGAACTCCTCGCCGCACAGATACTGGAAGTATGGGTTCTCCACCCAGCGGGCACAGACCTCGTCATCGGACAGATCAAACCTATGCTTGAGGATCGCAAGTCCCGCCATCAGCCGGCTCGGCAATGGCGGCATGCCGGGACCGTCCGTGTAGACCTCACCGAACCTGGCCTCAAGCACCGGCCAGTCGATCGCAGCGGCCAGGCGCACAAGTTCATGGTTCATGTTGATGATCTGATCGAGCCTTGAGCGGAACAGGTCCTGCTCACCCTTGTCGCGGCGTTCACGTGGTCTGGACATCAAGAATCACCTGAGCTGATCTGTCATGATCAGCAGTGAATCACGTCACCAAGTCCATGTGAATCGCAAAATCAAATTGCAAGGAAATCGACTCAAATCGCCGTTTCCTTGCAAAACCGAACAAGCCAATCGTCTCAATTATCAAGATGCATCAGTGGCTTGCGGATAGTTCACGGCCGACTAGCGGACGATTGACGTTGCAGATTGATTCAATCTGAAACGATCGTGCGCTGGCCGAGTGACCGGATTTGGACCATCAAATGGTTCCATATGAGAAAGACCCTAGTAGCCGAGCAGGGGGTTGACCCGATTAAGTAACTCTTGACCTGTAAGGTAACGATCAAGATTCCTGAAGAATAAATCAAGCGTCAGCGGGACATAGCTGTCGCCATCGTCGGCCGAAACATGTGGCGTGATGATGAGGTTCGGGGTGTCCCACAGCTCAGAATCCTTGGCGATGGGTTCCGGTGAAAACACGTCCAGTATCGCCGCGGCAAGGCGGCCATTCTTCAGCTTCTCACACAATGCGCTGTAGTCCATGACCGCTTGTCGGCCGATATTGACGATGCCGCAGGCGGGTTTGAGCAAATCCAGCCGGCGGCGGTCCATCAGGCCCGTTGTCTCCGGCGTGTCGGGTAGGGCGAGATAGAGATAGTCGGCGCGCGGCAGCACGTCATCGATTTCGCTCAGTGTGAAAACCTCATTGCAGCCGTCGACTGGTTGTCCATGGCGGTTCACGCCAATGATATGCGGGTCAAGCGGGGCGAGCTTTCTTGCCGCGGCGCCACCGAGCGAACCGGTGCCTGTGATGACCACGGTCTTGCCGGCAATGGGTGTCGAATATAGTGACTCAAACCGGCGGGCCCGCTGGTTGGTGACGATGGAAGCGATATGGTTGTGCAGCATCAATACGGCCATCAGACCATACTCGCCGGCTTTGTCCGCATGAACGCCCTTGTTGTTGGTGACGCTGACGCCGGGTGGAAGCCAAGTCATGGGCAGCAAATGCTCAACGCCGGCGCCAATGCAGTGGATCCATCTAAGGTTTGGAGCGACATCGGCCAGGTCATTGGTCGGTAGGTCCCACGTCAGCAATACTTCTGCTTCGGCCATGGAGCTGGCGAAATTGTCTTCGTCCCAGTCGATGAAAACTTCAGTCTTGTTTTCAAGCGCGGGAAACTGCGCCAGTGCGGCATCGAAGCGTTCGCGGTTGATGGTGAAGACAGCTTCGCCTTCCGGAGTATTGGGGAACGACCCAACTGCCCAGCGATTGTTCTTAATGTGGATCCTGGTCTTGCTGGTCATCCGGCTTCAGCCTCGATGTGCTTCAGATTGGCGATGATGGTGGCGTCGCGTTGGTCAAGCGGTAGCGCTTCGGCGTCGAACTGCATGCTCATGACCTGATGGCCGAGTCGTTTGAGGTATCGCCGATCGTCGCTTTGAGACAAGACCGGGATCCTCAGGACACTGTCCTGTCCGTAAGTGCGCACCGGTTCGCCGGGGACCTGTTGCGGTTGTGGCACGGCTTGGCCGGTTTGCAGGTTACGTACCAGGCGCCGTATGCGGCGGCGGTACAGGGACACGCCGCGATCGCTCGGCATGAGGTTTTCTCCCTTGTGGGCACTGATCGCTCCCATGCCTTCGACGGCCTCGGCATCGGCCGGGCGGCGCTGCCGTTCGGTCCAGGGACGTTCGATGACCTCGCCCTGTTCGATGAGTTCGCAGCCTTCCTTGGAATTGTACTCAGGCGGGTCGCCACGGTCACCGAAATTGCCCCAGGCGAGGGTCACGCAGTGCGTATCGTCGACCGGCACGACCCAGCGGGTGAACGAGCTGCGGCCGAAATAGTGCGGTCGAGTGCCGTCGGCCTGAAAGGCGGCGCCGGCCTGGGTGAAGTTCGGCAGGATCAGCTCATTGACTCGAATCCAAACATGATCACCGACCCGGCGGGTGTTGGAACCGAGGAACTGCAGCTCGCGTTCGAATATTTCCAGTTCGCCGATCTCGGCCATGCCTTCGGAGAACTGGGCGCCTGCGTTCTGGCTGTGCAGGAAGGACGTGTGGATCGGATCCATGATGGCATCGAGCACCTGCAGCCAGTTGCATTCATAGTC
>JAEKFU010000628.1 GCA_016522385.1 Pseudomonadota bacterium | reverse complement strand
TCTCTGCGTAGCGAACGTTATGACCCTTGCGCTGGAGCGCTTTCACGGCGGGCTCCCAACAGTTTTGGATAATGACCTCGCCATTCGCCATCAAATCGATAGATTCCTCCCAGGTACTCCACAGTGCGCGGAACTGACCGGCCTTCTTGCGCTCGACCAGGAAATCGGCGGTCGCCTTGGCCTCCGAGGGGGTCATGTTTGAAGGCTCTTTGATTGTGGCCATGCCGTGATGCTTCAGATACATGCCTGCCATGGCGAAGGTGGTCAGCCAAGTCTTCTCGACCGAGACCTTGCCTTTTGTCTTTTCGCTCTCGAACAGCAGCTTGTAGGATAGCGGCTCCTCCTCTTTGATGATGTCGGGGAAGTAGCCGAACGAATCCGCATTAAACACCACGGGAACACCGTATTGTGTGCCGTCCTTTCCCTGAAGCAGAGGGCTGCGTTTCACGGAATCAGGCACGTCGGCCCAGCGCTTCATCGCCACTTCATCGATCGGCAGGATAAGCCCTTCGGGACCTAAACGGTCCTCGGTGCCGCCATCGAAGCAGAAGATGTCGTAGTCGTCACCGGCGGCATTCGCGATCACCTCTTGCAGGAAGACGCCGGGATCGCTCTTGATCGCCTTCCATTCGATCGTTATGCCGGTCTCAGCATTAAACGCGGACCAATCTTCAAGAGCGACCACGTCGGGGCCAATAATCCTCACGACCTGTTCCGCGGCTCTCGCCTCTCTCGGTGAGGTCTTGATGATCGCAGGCGCTGCGACTGCTACGCCAAGCGCAGCCGAGCGTTTTAAGAAACTGCGGCGGGATTGCCGCTTCGGTATCAAGTGCTTGGACATTTGCATCCTCCCTGTTTTTCTGCCGAAGAAAGTGTACTGGCTTGCCCCGTAACACTCAAGTGACCGGCGCCACCACGCAGTCAGCGGCCCCCCACCAGGCATATCGCAGCGAGGCGGCGGCATCGTAGCTACCCAAGGTACGCGCGGTGATGTGGCCGATCGGGCTGTCCAACACCAAATCGAGGTATTTTCCTTTGTAGAGCGCGCTGGACGTGCGGCAAGCGACGCGATTACATGCATCCGGGATCTTCTGATCGTCCGCAGTCAATTGAACCAGCTGCGCGCGCGCCGCGATGAACGCACTCGTGCCGAGGGTCGCTTTGCCCGTGCCAGTCCAAGTTCCCTGTAGCACCGTGTCGCCGATACGGATCGTTGTTATGTCACCTTCGTGGGCGACGATTTCGCCTTCAAAGACGTTCTCTACGCCCATGAAGTCCGCAACAAATCGGCTGACCGGTCGCTCGTAGATCGTGTGCGGCACCCCTTCCTGCTCGATCCGTCCATGGTTCATTAGCACGATACGGTCGCTCATGGTGAGCGCCTCTTCCTGACTGTGCGTGACATAGATGAAGGTGGTGCCGAGCGAGCGTTGAAGCTCAAGCAGTTCGACCTGCATCTCCACGCGCAATTTCTCATCAAGAGCACCCAACGGCTCGTCGAGCAGCAGGAGTGCTGGATGCACGACCAGCGCTCGGGCGAGCGCCACGCGCTGGCGCTCGCCGCCGCTCAATTGATGGATGCGTCGGGGATACTTGTCCGGGAGGCGTACGAGCTCAAGGGCCTCAAGCGCGCGGCGGTTGCGTTCTGCAGGCGCTACGCGTCTCAAGCGCAACCCATATTCCACATTTTCCCCTACGGTCATATGGGGAAACAGCGCATAGTGCTGAAACACAGTGACGACGTTTCGATGATGCGCCGGAATGTTGCACACATCCTGGCCTGCGATGCTCAACGCATCGATCGTGGACGGCCGCTCCAGCCCCGCAATAATCTTTAGCAGCGTCGTCTTGCCCGATCCGCTGGGGCCGAGCAACGTGAGGAACTCCCCTTCCTTGGCGGAGATCGACACATCGTCGAGCGCTGCAACACCGTCATAGTGGTGGGAAACCGCTCCTAACTCCAGAATGATATTGGCATCCTCGGCCGTGCTCTGTCCGCGCGTCGGCGACGCCTGGCCAAAGGCAGCCGTCTTGTCGTCCTGGATATCATAGAGCTCCGACATAGTTTGCCTTCACTCCGCGTCACGGAACTAATCGTCGGTTCGGTTCGCTTTAACGAGGTGTCCGCCGCCTCACGCAGGAGAACGGCTAGAATTCCACCCGGTAGTTGCCCTGGGAATCCGTCTCAGCTGTCATCCCGGGCAACAGCAATACCGTCGTCGTTTCTTCCTCAATGATGGCAGGCCCTTCGATCAAAGCACCCGATCCGATGTTTCCGCCATCATAGATCGGCATTTCCTTTAGCCCACCCAATTCCCGGATATACACTTTCCGCTTCGACTTCTCCAGCAGGGGAGCAGATTGGCGGGGAACTGTGATCTCGCCAATTGCACCATTCTCCCACCGCGTACCAATGGCGCGTACTTTCCAGGTCGTAAACTCGACCAAGTCCTCATCGATGCGGATCGTATAGATGCGTTCGTGCATACGATGGAAGTCTTCGACAAGTGTCTCAATGTCGTCTTGCTTGATTCCGGGGCCTGAGACGGTAAAAGCCACCTCAATCTCCCAGGACTGATACTCGTAGCGCCCCATGTAGGCATACTCGAAGCGCCGCTTCTCCGGCGGGATGCCAGCACGGTCGAGGAAATTGTCGCCGTTGTGGCGCAATCGTTCAAGCAGATCGTTGACAGCCTCAGTATCAAACCGCTGCGCATCGGTGTGGAGCGTCGCGGTCTCCTCCCACTTTACGTCCGAGATGAGCCCGCCATAGGCGCTCAAGCCCGCGGTCAGTTTCGGGATCATGAAGCGGCGGATGCCAAGTTCGCGGACCAGCTCACCCACATGGCACGGCGTTGCGCCGCCGCCTGCCATCAAATAGCTCTCCCGTGGGTTGATGCCTTCGTTGACCGTTATGTCCTCGATTGCCGCGATCATGTGATGGTTGCTCGTAGTGTGGATGGCGTAGGCCGCCTCGACGAGATCGATGCCTAGCCGCTCGGCTACGGCCCCCACGGCGCGCTCGGCCGCCGCGCGGTCGAGCTTGATCCGCCCGCCGAGAAAATAGTCCGGATCGATGATGCCGAGAATGACGTTTGCATCTGTGACCGTCGGATCCGTGCCACCCTGGCCGTAACATGCGGGGCCGGGTGACGCGCCTGCGCTTTGCGGGCCAACATGCAGCAGCCCGCCCACATCGACCCACGCGATACTACCGCCGCCGGCGCCCACGGAGCGCACATCGACCTTGGGAATCCCTAAGCGATCATCGCCGAACATGGCCTCGG
>JAEKFU010000623.1 GCA_016522385.1 Pseudomonadota bacterium | reverse complement strand
AAAAGGAAAAGATGGCCGACTATGCAGCGCTGGCTGATGCCCGGGCCGGCGCGCTCGCCCAGCAGGTTAGCAATCTGCGTGAGCGCAAGGCGCTCGCCCGCGTGCAGCAGCTGCGCTACGAACATTTGCTGGACCGGGGGCATTCCACACCGATGGTGATCGACGAAAAGCGCAACGCGTTCCTGGAGGTCGCCACCGAGCTTGAGGCGACGTACTCCAAGCTGCGCCAGATCCGGCTGGTCCGCTCCAGCATCGCAAGAGGCCGGTATTTCACCGGTGAGAAATTTGATGGCCGCCTGCAGGAACTGAAAGCCGCACTTGACTTGACACTCGATGAAATCGCCCTGGCGGAAAAGGAACGCCGCGTGCTCTTGCAGTTCAAGCGGCGGCTGGTGCTCGAGGCGCCGAAGAACGGCCGCATCGTCAAGTATCTCAAAGACGTGTCGAGCAGCGTCAAACGCGGTGAAAAGATCGCCTTGTTCGAGTGTGACTCGGCCCGCAAGATCCACGCCTTTCTCACCCAGGAAGAAGCGCTGCAGATCGGCCTCGGCGATGAAGCGATCGCCTATTTCCCATCGATCGACGTCCGTGCCGACATCGTCGTTGAGAGCGTCGACCGCACCAGCGGCTATATCGAAGAGATGAATAGCCGTTACGAGTGGCGCGGCCCCAAGGACCGCTCGGCCATCATCGTGCTCAAATTCCGCGATCTGACCAGCGCCGAAATCCGCCGGTTGTTCAAGCCCGGCCTGCCGGCGACGATCATTTTCGAACGCCGCGAGGAAAGCATGACCTTCGCCGATTTCTTCGGCCTGTTCAGGCTGGGCACGGCCGGCAAGTTCGACGGCGCCGCGGACGCGGACTGATGCCGGCGTGCCAAGGTGTTGCGGCGGACACGGCCCCGGGTCATGGTACGGCCATCAGGCGTTCGCTCGATGATCCCGAGCACACGCTGACACGCACCGAAAAATGGAGCCCGCTGGTCCTGTTTCAGATCTGGCTCTATTTCGCCTTCTGCTTCATCGCCGTCGACCAGTTACCCAACACCATTTGGGACCCGGAACTGCGCCAGGTGACGATCCTGATCGGCACTCTCGGTATCTGGCGCTACAGCTGGTGGATGACCCATGCGGTGCGCGCCGTCATCTATGGCCGGCGCGTGTTTCCCGAGCTACGCCGCCAGGCTGATGCCGTCTGGGCCCAGGGCGTGCGGCCGCGCCGCGTCCACTACATGATGACCACCTTCAAGGAGCACCGCGAGGTCACCGAAAGGGTCATTCTCAGTATCATCCGCGAAACCCGCCGCATAGGCGTGCCCGCCACCCTGTGGCTCGGCTCTGGCGACCGCTATGATGAAGACATCATTCAGAACTACCTGCGCCTCAATGCCAAGGACCTCGATCTCGAATTCGTCATGATCCGCCAGAACCAGCCCGGCAAGCGGCTCGCCATCGGCCTGGTGCTGCGCGCCATGAGCCGAGCCGGCATCAATCGCGAAGACATCATCGTGTTCGTGGACGGCGATTCCATTCTCGGTACCGGATGTGTCGAAAAATGCGTCAGCCTGTTCCAGGCCGATCCCGAATTGCAGGCCGTGACCACTGACGAGGAGGTCATCTGCTACGGCCCGCCGTGGGTGCGCAAATGGCTGACCATGCGCTTCGGCCAGCGCCGTCTTGCCATGAAGAGCCATGCCCTCGCCGGAAAGGTGCTCACGCTCACCGGCCGCATGTCGGTGTTCCGCGCCAATCACCTGACGCGCAAGAAATTCATCCGTCTGCTCGAGGCCGACCATCTCCAGGACTGGATCTGGGGCAAGTTCCGTTTTCTGTCCGGCGATGACAAGAGCACCTGGTACTACATGCTGACGGCCGACGCGAAGATGCTCTATGTCCAGGACGCCATGGTCTATACGGTCGAGTATATCGAGGGCAACGGCATCGACCGCATGGTGCAGAACTTCCGCCGTTGGTCCGGCAACATGCTGCGCAACGGCTCTCGTGCCATTGCGCTCGGCCCGCGCAAGATCGGTCTCTTCATCTGGTGGTGCGTCGTCGATCAGCGCATCGCCATGTGGACCATGCTGGTGAGCCCGATCCTGGCCATCCTCGCCACCTGGCTGCACACGCCAAGCTATCTGGTGTCCTATCTGGTCTGGATCGCCGTTTCGCGCATGATGCTGTCGCTGATCCTGTGCACCTACTGCCGCCGCGTTGATCTCTGGTATCCGCTAATCCTCTATGTCAACCAGCTGCTCAACGCTTCCGTCAAGGTCTACATCCTGTTCCGGCTTGCCAAGCAGCGCTGGAGCAATCGCGGCAACCAGACAGCCGGTTTCGATACCAGCCTGCTACATAAGGTCAGAACAGTGACGGCGGCCTACATCACCACGCTTTATCTGTGCGTGCTGGTTATTAGCCTGCTGATCTATACCCAACTTATCGACCTGCCGACCGTCAACCTGGCACGCGCACTTCTTGTTGGCTGAAGTCTTGCAATTTGCATCACTTATCTGCGCCGGTCTCGCCGATTGCCATACCGCGCAGTTTTGTGGAATTTCTTTAAATCATTGAAATATATATGTTTTCCCCTTCTGCGTCTTTGGCCTCATCCGTGCAAGACAGACTGGCATAACCGGAAGGAATGGAGGCTCAAATGAACTATCCCGCAAGAAAACTGGAAACCGCCAACGTCGTCCCGCTCGGCAAGGTGATCGATATCTACCGCCAGCACCCAACCAAAACGTCGAGATTGAGCATCGTCGGCCTCGGCTATGTCGGCGCCGTCTCGGTCGGTTGCTTTACCGATTTGGGCTTTGAAGTCGTCGGAGTCGATATCGACGACAGGAAGACCGCCCGCATGGCTTGCGGCAAGGCGCCCATCGTCGAACAGGGCTTGAACGAATTGCTGCAGGGCGCCGTCGACGCCGGCCGTGTGCTTTATACCAACGAAACCGCATCTGCCGTTCTGCGCAGCGATATTACCATGATCTGCGTCGGCACGCCGAGCCGCAAGGACGGCAGCTGCAATTCCACTGCCCTGGAGGTGGTCAGCCGCGAGATCGGTCAGGCGCTGCAGAGCAAGGAGACATTCCACACCATCGTCTACCGCAGCACCATTCCGCCGGGCACGACACGCGACGTCCTTATCCCCATTCTCGAAGAGGTGTCCGGCAAGAAGAGCGGCCAGGATTTCGGTGTCGCCTTCCACCCGGAATTCCTGCGCGAGGGTACTGCGGTCGACGACTTCTTCAAACCGGCCAAGACCGTGATAGGCACCAGCGACCGGCGCACCGCCCACATCGTTTCGCGCCTCTACAACGATGTCGACGACGATGTTGTGCTGACAACCATCGAAACCGCCGAGTTGGTCAAGTACATCGACAATTCCTGGCACGCGGTCAAAGTGTCCTTTGCCAACGAGATCGGCAAGATCGCCAAGGCGGTCAATGTCGACAGCCATGCTGCCATGGACATCTTCGTCAAGGACACCAAGCTCAACATCTCGCCCTATTACATGAAGCCGGGTTTCGCCTTCGGCGGGTCATGCCTGCCCAAGGATGTCCGCGGCATAACTTCTCTTGCCCGCAGTAAGGAGGTCGACACACCGCTCCTGAACAGCGTCCTGTGCAGCAACCGCGCCCAGGTCCTGCATGCCATGGAGCTGATCCGCAAGACCGGCAAGAAGAAGGTCGGCCTGCTCGGTTTGAGCTTCAAGGCCGGCACCGACGACCTGCGCGAAAGCCCGATGCTGTGGCTCGCAGGACTGCTGCATGATGAGGGATATGACATCTCGATCCACGATCACAATGTCGACCCGGACGGCGCCGTGCGCCATCACATGCAGCGCGCCAAGGCCGACAACAACAGCTTTGATAACCTGCTCGGCAATCTGTCGGACTTCATGAAGCCGAAAGTCACCGACGTGACCAAAACAGCCGAGGTGCTGATCGTCGGCCACAACGCCCCGCTCTATCAGGCTGCAGTTCTGACCAAGCGGTCCGGCCAGCATGTCATCGATCTGATCAGGCTTCCCCTCCTTGTAGAAGACAGCACCTATGAGGGAATTTGCTGGTAGAAAGGAGTCATCCCAGCGTCCGGTGCCCGGCTGTGCCGATTGGCCAGCCGGGCATTTTCTTTGCCGGTCCTCATCTGCCATTTTTTGCAAGCCCCAGCTGTATGGTTTCCAAAGTACTACCCTGAGATGCACTATTCGTTAGGACCCCTCGGCTAAGAATACATGGGGGCAAACTAGCTTTTCCCGAAATTCTGGAATGGGCCGCACGGCAGGTGCGGCAAGTGCCGAGGAACACCGATGACGAAACACGTGGCCTCCCGTAAGGGCCCGATCGAGCCGTGCAATGACACACTGGCCCAGAACGCTGCCTTTTATCAGGCCGTGGTCGAGACTGCCCTCGATTGTGTTATCACCATCGATGAAACAGGCCAAATTCTCGAGTTCAATCCGGCCGCTGAGGCAACATTCGGCTTCAAGCGGGCAGACGTTCTGGGCCTAACTTTGGCGGAGACGATTATCCCGCCCGCCTTGCGCGACGCTCATGAAGCGGGCCTTCAACGCTATCTCGACACCGGTGAACAGGCCGTGCTCGGCAAGCGTATCGAAGTGCCGGCCATTCGGGCGACCGGCGAAGAAATCCCTGTCGAACTTGCCATCAACGTTCTGACGGTCAATGGCCGGCGGTTCTTCACCGCCTATCTCAGAGACATTTCCGACCGCAAGAAGGCGGAAGAGGATCTGCGTATCGCCAAGGAGCAGGCCGAAAGCGCAAGTGCCGCCAAGTCCGAATTCCTCGCCACCATGAGCCACGAGATCAGGACCCCGCTGAACGGCGTCGTCGGCACGCTCGGGCTGCTGCGCGATACCGATATGACGCCCGAGCAGCAGGCTTATGTCACTATGGCCGCCCACTCGGCCGAACTCCTGGGCACGCTGATCGGCGACATTCTCGACATGTCGAAGATCGAAGCCGGCCGGGTCGAGTTGGAGCACTCGCCGTTCTCAGTGCGCGAATTGGCCGGTCAGGTGTGCGAACTCATGAAGCCGCTGGCCGACACCAAGAACCTGGAACTGAGTATCGACTGCGCCGTCGACGACGCAACGCTTCTCGTCAGCGATCCGACACGCATTCGCCAGGTCCTGCTGAACCTGGTCAGCAATGCCATCAAGTTCACCGATGAAGGGCAGGTCACGGCCCGCTTCAGGCTGGAAAACGTCGCCGGTTCGCCGCATCTCAATGTCAGCGTGACCGATACCGGCATCGGTATTCCGGTCCACAAGCATGACCTGTTGTTTCAGGATTTCAGCCAAATCGATTCTTCCTACAGCCGCAAATTTGGCGGCACCGGCCTCGGCCTTGCCATCTCCATGCGGCTGGTCAACACGTTGCGCGGCGAGATCAGTTTTTTGAGTGAGCCGGGCGAGGGCAGCACCTTCACCTTCGTCATACCCGTCGAACTGGCCGATCAAACCGATGCAAACGACGACGTTCCTGAAACCGACGTCCCGCTGAGCCTGTCCGGCCGCATCCTGCTAGTCGAGGACAGCGCAACCAATGCCTTTGTCACAAAGACACTGCTCAACAAGCGCGGCGCCAATGTCGAACACGTCTCCGACGGCATCGAGGCGCTCGAGGCCCTACGGACCCGGCCCTACGACCTGGTGCTGATGGATGTCGCCATGCCGGAAATGGATGGCATCGAGGCAACCAGGATCATCCGCGCCGGCGGCACGCTCGATCCCAGCATCCCGATCATCGCCATGACCGCAAATGCCGTGAAAGGCGACCGCCAGCGCTGTCTCGATGCCGGCATGGACGATTACATCTCCAAGCCCATCGCCACAGAGAAACTGCTGATCAAGGCGGCAAAGTGGTTGCGCAGCGACAAGCCTTCGCAGTGCGCCGCGTCATCCGAACACCATGCCGTCTTCAATGAAGCCACCATCGAGCAGGAATGGCGCGATCTCGAGACCAGCATGCGGGTTGAGATCCTGTGCATCTTTCTTGATGAGATGCCCGACCGGGTCCGCACCATCCGCGCTGCCAGCGACAAGGCGGATTGGTCCATCGTGCGCGGTGAAGCCCATGCCTTGAAGGCGTGCTCCGGCAATGTCAAGGCCGAACTGTTGTCAAACTGTGCGCTGCAGGTCGAAAAACAGAGCAGCACCGGCGAGCCGGCCGAAATGCAGCCGCTCATCGAACGGCTCGAAGGCGCCGCCGCGCGCACCGCTCACGCCATCAATTCTTTCCTCGAGCCCCGGTGATCCGTTATGTCACAAGATCAAGACACTACCGGTACCCGCATCCTGATCGTCGAGGACAGCCCGTCTCTCTCCAGGACATATGATGCCCAACTGGCCAATGACGGCTATGCGACCGAGATCGCCGGCACCGGCGCCGCTGCCCGCCAGGACGTGGCCGCCGGCGCGTTCGACTGCATCTTGCTCGATCTGAAATTGCCCGATGCCGACGGCATGGACCTACTCAGGGAATGGATGACCGGCGACTGTCCGGCCGCTGTTGTCGTCATCACCGCACACGGTTCCATGTCGATCGCCATCGATGCCATCAAACTGGGCGCCTTCGATTTTCTGATGAAGCCGTTCGATGGCCAGCGCCTGTCGACCACGGTCAAGAACGCCATCGAGAACCGCGAACTGAAGACCGTCGTTCGCACCTACAGCCAGAAGATCGACCGCGCATCATTCTGTGAGTTCATTGGAAGCTCGCTCGAGATGCAGGCCGTCTACCGCACCATCGAGGGCGCCGCAAAGAGCAAGGCCACCGTCTTCATCACCGGTGAAAGCGGTACCGGCAAGGAACTGGCGGCCCGCGCCGTTCACCAGACCAGTCCGCGCGCGTCAAAACCCTTTGTTGCCATCAATTGCGGCGCCATCCCCAAGGACCTGATGGAAAGCGAACTGTTCGGTCATGTGAAAGGCGCCTTCACCGGTGCCACGACCGATCGCGACGGCGCTGCCATGCAGGCCGATGGCGGCACATTGTTTCTTGATGAGATCTGCGAAATGGATCTGGCGCTGCAGACCAAGCTGCTGCGCTTTATCCAGCTTGGCACCTATCAGCCGGTCGGCGGCAACCGGACTGTTGAAGCCGATATTCGCTTCGTTGCAGCCACCAATGTCGACCCTTTGCAGGCGGTGCGCAGTGGCCGTTTCCGCGAGGACCTCTATTACCGCCTGCATGTCATTCCGCTTCGCCTGCCGCCGTTGCGTGAGCGTGGCCGTGATATCC
>JAEKFU010000610.1 GCA_016522385.1 Pseudomonadota bacterium | reverse complement strand
GGGGTCCGGCTTGTAGACGCCGACGTCTTCGACCGACAGAACGTGGTCGAGATGATCCACCAGTCGGGACGATTTGACGGCCGCGTTGAGCATGCCGGGGCTGCCGTTCGACAGGATGCCGGTGATGAAACCGGCGGACTTCAGCTCGGCCAGCGCTTCGTGGGCATCGGGATAGGCCTCCAGGTTTAGATAAAGGTCCATGAGCTCCTCTCGCAACGCCCTGTCGTCGATGTTGTGGGCGGCCAAAGCGTAATCGAGCGCTTCGCCGGTAACCTGCCAGAAAACGACATGTTCGTGCATCAAGCTGCGTAACCAGGTATATTCAAGCTGCTTCTGGCGCCATAGCTTCGACACGGCATCGGCATGCTCGCCGATCTTTGCGGCTACATGGGCAACCGGCGCATGGACATTGAACAAGGTGCCATAGGCATCGAACATGCAGGTTGTCACGTCGGTGAAATCTTCGTTACTCATGATGTTTCCCTCGCAGTCCGTGATTGACTGTCATAAGATCAATATCAGAAACCTGAAACAAGATCGGACCGGCAATGTCGAAGGATCACGATCATTCAGAACTCAGCGAAACAGCCCTTCGGGTCAAGGCGCTGGAGTCACTGTTGATCGAAAAGGGCTACGTTGATCCGGCAGCGCTGGATGAGTTGGTCGATACCTATGAGACTAAGGTCGGTCCGCGTAACGGCGCACGAGTCGTCGCCAAGGCCTGGAGCGACCCGGAATACCGCAAGTGGCTGATTAGTGATGCCACGGCGGCGATCGCTTCGCTGGGCTTTGCCGGGCGGCAGGGCGAACACATGGTGGCGGTGGAAAACACGCCGAACGTCCACAACATGGTCGTGTGCACTCTGTGCTCATGCTACCCTTGGCCGGTACTCGGTCTGCCTCCGGTTTGGTACAAGTCGGCGCCGTACCGATCTCGCGCGGTGATAGATCCGCGCGGAGTGTTGGCCGAGTTTGGAGTTAAAATCGATGAGGACACGGAAGTCCGGGTCTGGGACTCGACTGCCGAGATCCGCTATCTGGTCATCCCGATGCGGCCGACCGGCAGCGAAGACATGAAGGAAGATGAACTCGCAGCACTTGTTACGCGCGATTCGATGATCGGAACTGGCATGGCGCTAAAACCAGGAGCGGTCGGGCGATGAACGGCGCACAAGATCTTGGCGGCACAATGGGGCACGGTCCGGTAAACCCGGAACTTGATGAGCCGGTTTTTCACGGTGATTGGGAGCGCCAAGTGTTCGCGTTGACGTTGGCGATGGGATTCTTTGGGCAGTGGAACATCGATGAGGGGCGTTTTGCACGTGAGAGCCTGCCGCCGGCGCAGTACCTTTCTTCCAGCTACTACCAGATCTGGTTTGCAGCATTGTGCAAACTGCTGGTCGCCAACGGCTTCGCGACAGACGAGGAGTTGGCAAGCGGCAAACAGATTATGGCGCCGCGTTCGCTGCCGCGCAAACCGCTCACGGCTGGCGAGATACCGTTGATCCTGGCCAAAGGCGGACCGGCGGATCGAACGGAACCGGGCCCGGCGAAATTCAAGGTCGGGGACAAGATACATACCCGCAACATCAACCCGCACACCCACACGCGCCTGGCCCGCTATCTGCGCGACCGGACTGGCGAAATTGTTATGGTGCATGGTGCCCATGTGTTTCCCGACAGCAGTGCACAGGGTCTGGGTGATGATCCGCAATGGCTTTATACCGTGCGCTTTTCTGCCCGTGTACTTTGGGGGGATGACCGCAATCCCAATGACCATGTGCATGCCGATTTGTGGGAGCCTTACCTTGTGGCCGCATGAAAAAGGACTTGTGCAGCTCCTACCTGCGATCCGACGTGATGATGACGAACCGGTGTTCGCAGAACCTTGGCAGGCGCAGGCCTTTGCGATGGCCGTCAAACTGCACGAAAAGGGCGTCTTTACGTGGACCGAATGGGCCCAATGCCTGTCCGCGGAGATCAAGGCTGCCAGTGGAGACTCGGAGCGTGACGAATATTACGAACACTGGCTGGCTGCACTGGAGAAAATGGTTGAGGCCAAGAGCATCATAACGCGAAGCGAGCGACTTCAATGCAAGGCGGCCTGGGACAGGGCGGCGCGTGCGACGCCGCATGGCAGACCGATCGAACTCACGAATGGATGAGACAGGTTTGACAGGGTTGTGATTTGTACACAGCCCATCTTCTGCCTAAACACGATCCTTTCGGTCCACAGCTCGAAACGCAATTTCCTCAATGATCAATGTTCTCGATCTCGGCGATTTCGCCCAACCCGTACTGGTATGCGGCGGAGCCTATGGCAATCTTGAAGCGCTCGAGGCGCTGCAGCGCTGGGCCGATTTGCACGGGTTCTCCGATGACCGGATTATTCATACCGGCGATGCGGCGGCCTATTGCGCCGATGCCGCCGGGGCCAGTGCATTCATCCGGGAGCGCGGCTGGCCATCCATCAAGGGCAATGTGGAGGAACAGCTTGCTGCCGGCGCCGACAATTGTGCCTGCGGGTTCGATGAAGCCTCAGTGTGCAATGCAATGTCGCAAAGATGGTATGCGTACGCCGATGCGAAGATCTGCGCAGAAGACCGCATCTGGATGGCGTCGTTGCCGTCGCAACTTGCGTTCACCATGGCCGGGCGGCGGTTTCTTGTGGTGCATGGTGCCGTCGATCAGACCAATCGGTTCATGTTTGAAAGCCTGCAGCATGCCGGTTTTGCGACGCAGCTGACAGTAGCCGGCAGCGACGCGGTGATCGCCGGGCATACTGGCATTCCGTTTACGCGGCGGCTTGGTGATCAGGTTTGGCACAATTCCGGCGCGCTCGGGCTGCCGGCAAACGATGGTACGCGACGCGTATGGTTTTCGACAGTTGCGCCGCATGGTGACGGCATCCGATTCTGCCATCATGCACTGGTTTACGATCACGCAACCGCTGCAAACAAGCTAAGGGCCGCCAACCTGCCGGCCGGCTATGCCGACGCGCTCGAAACCGGGCTTTGGCCGTCGCCCGACATTCTTCCAGGAACCGAACAACGGGCTGCCGGCGTTGCGCTGAACTGCGAAGACCACCTATGGCCGAGCGAACTGGAGAAGGCAGTTTAGGGGCTCTCGATGCTTACGGTCGCGTTCTTGGCGTGGCCGATTTGTAAGAAAGCCAAATGCTAACGGCACCGTAGTGTGGACTGCTTCAAGCCTCGAGCGGCCAGGTCCGGAGGCAAGATAGGGTGCGTCTACCATGGATCAGCCAAAAATTCGCGCCACTTGTCGTGGCAAATGCCCGTTATGCCCTTCGTCCTCATGGTGCACGGCTGAACCAATTCACGCAAACCAACATCACAACCATAAATGTCTATTGGCCTTAGGCTTCTTCCGACTCCTTTCCGGCGCCGCGGAAATTGTAGCGCCCGACAAGTGGCTTCATTGTCAAGCCCTGGACAATGATTGAAAATACAACAACGGCATAAGTGGCGGCCAAGATTACCGGTTTTTCCGGTACGGCGGGAAGCGACAGTGCCAGGGCGACTGAGATGCCGCCGCGCAGACCGCCCCAAGTGAGAATGGCAATGGTGCCCTCTTCGAATTTTTCGCGGATCGAGAGCAGCTTGATTGGAATGGCGACCGCGACATAGCGGCCAAACAAGGCGACTGGTATCGCTGCCAGTGCAATCGGCAAATGCTGCAGGTCGCGCGCAACGACGAGCACCTCCAGGCCGATCAGAAGGAACAGGACCGAGTTGAGAATCTCGTCCGACAGCTCCCAGAACTGGAAGACGTGCTCGCGGGTATTCTTGCTCATGGCAAATTTGGCGCCGTGATTGCCGATAAAAAGGCCAGCAATAACAACAGCGATCGGACCGGAGAGATGCAGCCGCAAGGCGACGGCATAGGTAGCAAAGACCAGTGC
>JAEKFU010000226.1 GCA_016522385.1 Pseudomonadota bacterium | reverse complement strand
TGGTCGGCGATGCAGCGGACCGCACAGCGCTCAGATTCGATGAAGCCACCAGCATATGGCAGGCAATGGAAGCGTTCCGTGGATTTCTGGGCGAGGTAACACCGGTCGTGTCGGCTACCGACCGCAGGATACTCGGCGTGGTTTCAGCAAGCGCCGTCATCAATGCTTGTCTGGAAACTGTCAATCGGTTGAGGCGAGAGGAAAATGAGTCGGTATAGCGCCTATCTGTTGGCTTTCCTGATCTGTGTCCCTGCACTGGCATATGCTGAGGAACCGCGGACATTAACAATTACCACCTGGGGTGGTGCCTATGAAGCCAGCCAGCGCGAAGCCTATTTTGACGCCTTTGAGCGCCAGGCCGGCGTCAAGATCCGCTTGAAAGAATACAATGGCGGTATCGAACCGCTGCGCCAGAAAGGGGCTGCCGAAGACGCCGGGTGGGACGTCCTGGACATGACCGAACCGGATGCGCTGGCGGCCTGCGACGAGGGGCTGTTGACGCACTTCGATCCAAAGTCCTTGCAACCCGCGCCGGACGGGACCGCGGCTGCTGCTGATTTTCATAGCGGCGCATTTCTCGATTGCGGCGTTGTTCATCTCGTCTACTCTACGGTACTGGCTTACGACGATCGTGCGTTTCCCGGTGAAAAGCCGCAGACCGTGTCAGACTTCTTTGACATCGAACGTTTCCCGGGTAACAGGGCGCTGCGCCGCCAGCCGATCGCTGTGCTGGAATGGGCGCTGATGTCTTACGGTGTTCCGATTTCCCAGCTCTACGATCTATTGAGCACCGAACGCGGCATGCGTTTGGCCTTCCGCAAGCTCGACAAGATCCGAGATCATATCGTGTGGTGGGATAACGGATCGCAACCGCCGGAGTTCCTGAAAAACAGCAAAACGGTCATGGCATCAGGTTTCAATGGCCGCTTCTTCAGCGCCCGCGTCAACGACGGCGTTCCGATTACCATCATTTGGGACGGTCAGCTGCTTGATTCCGGCGTTTGGGCAATCGCCAAAAGTTCACCGCACCAGAAACTTGCCGCTAGATTCGTCCGGTTTGCCACCCGGGCGGAGAACATGGCGGCGTTCGCCCAACTCATCCCATATGGACCGATGCGGCGCTCAGCCATGACACGGATCGGGCTGCACGCCAAATCGAACGTCCCGATGCTCAATCACATGCCCACGTCAGAGAGCAATCTGCGGCGTGCAATTCGCGTCGACAGTCAGTGGTACGCGCGTACCGAAGCGCTCAGGCAGCGTTGGTTCAAGGAATGGCTTGCCAGGGAGTAGTGCATCACGCCGAGGCTCACTCATTCGTTTAGTGAGGCATAGTAGTCGCGCAGTATCGCGACTACTTCTGGCCGTGAGAATTCAGTTGGAATCGATTCTCCAGCGGTCAGCATTTCGCGCTGCCGAGTACCGGAAATCGTTACCTGATCTTCCCTGTCATGCGGGCATGTGCGGCCCGTTGCCATGCCGTCGCATTTGCGGCAATAAAAGGTGATGTCGATCTTGAGTGCCTGGGTCTCGAGGCTACCAAGGGGGATCTCGTCAAATAGTGTTTGGGCGTCGAAAGGACCGTAATAGTCACCGACACCGGCATGGTCGCGCCCGACGATTAGATGCGAGCAACCGAAATTCTGTCGGATCAGGGCATGGATCAACGCCTCGCGCGGGCCGGCATAGCGCATCTCGATCGGGTATCCGGCCTGCACCACCGTGCCGGGTACAAAATAGTTGTCGATCATCGCCTGGATCGCTCTGGTGCGCACATCAGCCGGAATGTCGCCCGGTTTGAGTGCTCCGAGCACCTGATGGATGAATACGCCGTCGGTCACCTCAACCGCAATTTTGGCGAGATATTCATGACTGCGATGCATCGGATTGCGGGTCTGGAAAGCCGCCACCTTCGACCAGCCCTTGTCGATGAACAGCGCCCGTGACTCGGCCGGTCGGTAATACAGCTTGGCATACTTATCCGGATACTCGCCTTCCGAAAGGACGGTTACCGGTCCGGTCAAATTGACCTCACCCTGATCAAGCACCTTTTGCACGCCGGGATGCGCTGGATCAGCGGTCCTGTAAACACTCTTGCATTCGTGAGTCTTGTCGATCGTGTATTTCCCATCGAGCCGCATGGTGCCGACGATCTCGCCGGTCGCGGCATCGCTGAGTGCTATGTCGCTGCCAATCTTAAGGTTGTTGGCGATTTCAGCCGGCGCGGACAATGTGATCGGGATCGGCCAGAACAGACCGTTGGCCAGTTTCATGTCGCTGCACACGCCGCGCCAGTCTGCCTCATCCATAAAGCCCTCTAGCGGTGTGTAAGCGCCCATGCCCAGCATAAACAGATCAGAGATTTCGCGGCTGGAAAGAGTCACTCTTTCAAGGCTTGCCGCCCGTTTCAAGGTTTCCGATTTGGCGTCCTGTCGGACCAGCAATGGCTTCAGTTCGCCGCCGCCATGCGGCCCGACCAGCTGTGACATTCTCATCCTCCCTTGTGGGTCTGTTGCTTTGACCAAAGCCTAGCAGGTCGTTAACGTCGGTAAAGAGCAAATTACTGACCACGCTTCAGGTGGCATGTATTTCCTTTTGCCAATGTACGGAAGGTTGGCCGGCCAAAAAAGTAAGCGAAGAACGTTTCGATGATCGGCGACGGCCCCAACAAGACGGGTGCCAGCGAAGAAGATCTAGACGCCGAATTTGCCGGGTTCGAAATGCGGCACAGGTTTTCGATTCCCGTCACCTTTGGCCTTGGCGAAGAGAAACATGCTTCATCGAAGCGCATTCACGATCCGCTCGGAAAAACGGAAAGCCATGGCTAGGAAGAAGGCTTTCAGGTTAAGTCATTGCGGCAATAGCCGGGTTTCGAGGGCCAATTGCCGAAGCATTGCAGTTTGGCTCTGGATTCCTGTGTGTTCAAATTGGATTATGATGACAGCTATTAAGACCTCCACAATTCACTGCTAGTATCCTGCAATTGCGCATTGCCACCACAAGGAGCCACAAATGGCATCGTCGTTTTTCCGTGACCTTCTCGATCAGATCGTTGATCGAAGCCGTGCGCTCAAGACGTTTTCTCTGAAAGGCGAAGATCACGGTGACACCATTGAGGCCCTATCGAGAGGCCTCCTGTCTGGGCGTGGCGAGTCCTCCGGTATAGTCGTTGCCCGGCACATCCTGGCGATCTTCGACTTGCTCACCGAAGACGAAAAGACGGCCTATTTCACTTTCCTCGCCGATGCGCTTGTGCCGGACGAAACCGCTGTAAGCGAAGCGGTGGAGGCCTTTCTCGATGAACCCTCGCAAGCTTCGATCAGACACGTAGCAAGGGCTGTTGCATCACCCCGTCAGGAGTTTTTCCGGCGCCTCAACCTGGCACCCGGCGGCACAGCGCAGATTGTCAAGATGCGTACTGAACTGCTCGCCCGTTTGGCCGGCCATCCCGAACTTATACCTGTTGATGAAGATCTCGTGCACCTGCTCGGCTCCTGGTTCAATCGCGGCTTTCTCGTCATGCAGCGTATCGATTGGTCGACGCCGGCATCGGTCCTGGAGAAAATCATCGCCTACGAAGCGGTGCATGAAATTCAGGGCTGGGACGATCTAAAGCGGCGTCTTGATCCATCTGACCGGCGCTGCTACGGGTTCTTCCATCCCTCGTTGGTGGATGATCCGCTGATCTTTGTCGAAGTAGCGTTGACCAGGGATATTCCGGCATCCATCCACGAACTATTGACCGAGCCGCAAGCCGAAGAACCGCTCGATCCGCGCACTGCGGTGTTCTACTCGATTTCCAACTGCCAAAAAGGTCTTGCGGGTATTTCCTTCGGTAGCTTCCTTATCAAACAGGTGGTCAGCGACCTTTCGAGCGAAGTCAAAAGCCTCAAGACCTTCGTCACGCTTTCGCCGATCCCCGGGCTGATACGCTGGCTGACGAAATTGCGTGATAGTGGTGAAGTCGATGACCGCGAGCTGAACCTGCTCGACCACGCCAACTGGCCCAAGAAGAAGGATGCGGAAAAGCGTCTTGCAGACGTGTTGCAGCCTCTGGCGGCACATTATTTCCTTAATGAGAAGAGATCAGACGGCAAACCGATCGATGCGGTTGCCAGGTTCCACCTCGGCAACGGTGCCCGGATCGAACGCATCAATTGGCTCGCCGATCTCTCGGAACGCGGCGTTGCTCAGTCGGCCGGCATGATGGTCAACTACCTTTATGATCTGTCCGACATCGAAAAGAACCACGAAGGTTACGCCGAGCAGGGCATCATCGCCGCCTCATCAGCTGTGCGGCGAATGGCTTCGTCAGTGCAGTCTAAACCGCCGCAGGACGCCGAAACCGAGCCGGCTTAGCTGCAGCATCAGTTGCAGACTTCACCGATATCAGCTCTCTTCCGGCGGAGGGAGAAAGTTGACGCCGTGATCGGCAGCCAGGCGGATCACCTCGGCGGGATCCGGCACATTGTGAATTTTCTGGAACAGTTCCCACAGGCCGCCGGTCGGTGCCACCCAGAACAGGCAGATAACCGGTTTGCCCGACTTGTTGAAGATGCCATGCGGGATACCCATAGGCATGCGGATCAGATCGCCTCCATCGGCACCGGTCTCCTGGCCATCGAGGATCAGATCGAAATGCCCATCGAGCATGTAGATAAACTCATCCTGCTCGGGGTGAATGTGCGGTGGAACGAACGTTTCCGGGGGAAATGTGGCGTGCCATGAAAAGCTTGTCTCCGATACCTGCTTGGGTACATAGGTCTGGCCAAGAATGTTCCAGGTAATGTTGTCGATGCCCTGGTTTCGCGCTGTGATCCCTGCTGTCATTGCCTGCATGTGCTGGCCCTCCCGGATTAGTTGACTCACTGAAAGGTTCGCATCTTTTCACTCCATGAAAGCGAAGGCAAGCTCCCGACCTGAAGGGCATCTACAGGGCTGTTTATGCATTGTATTGCAATAAGTTACATGCGGCCCGGGCAAATCGGCAGCTTGGTGCAGCATTGAACATGGGAGCGACACTTGCTAGCATCCCACCCACAACGACGCCGCGATACAAACGCCGCTTACAAATTAGGGAGTTCACCATGATCACGAAATCAATGACCACTTTGCTGGCACTGGCCGCCAGTGCCGGAGTTGCCCTGGCCAAGGATGTCAAGATCGGCTTTGTCACCACGTTGACGACGCCAGCCGGCGTCATCGGCAAGGACATGCAGGACGCTGTCAATCTGGCTGTCGAACACATTGGCGGCAAGATGGGCGATCTGGATGTCAAAATACTTTTCGAAGATGATGGCTTCAAGCCGGAGACCGGCAAACAGGTCACCGACAAACTGGTCAAACAGGACGATGTCGATTTCGTCACCGGCTATATCTGGAGCCATGTGCTCTTGGCATCGCGCAAGTCGGTCATCGATGCCGGCAAGTTCCTGATTTCGTCAAATGCCGGACCATCGCCAATCGCTGGCAAACTGTGCCACGAGAACTTCTTCTCAACCTCCTGGCAAAACGACCAGACGCCAATGGCGATGGGCGAAGTGCTCAACCAACAGGGTGTCAAATCGATCTACGTCATGGCGCCCAACTACGCCGCCGGCAAGAACATGGTCGCCGGAGTCGAGCGTACCTTCAAGGGCGACATCAAGGGCAAGGACTTCACCAAATGGGGCAAGGACGCCCAGCTCGATTTCTCTGCCGAACTAGCCAAAGCGAAGGCATCCGGTGCGGAAGGCATCTTCGTTTTCTACCCGGGCAAGGCCGGCGGAGCATTCATCAAGCAGTATCAGCAGGCTGGTCTGCAAAGTGTCATGCCACTCTATTCGGTGTTTACGGTTGACTCGATCTCGCTGCCGAAATTTCAAGCCGCCAGTATGGAAGGCGTGCTTGGCTCGCGCATGACCCAGTTCTGGGCACCGGATCTCGATACCCCCCAGAACAAGAAATTCGTATCCGCATTCAAGGCAAAGTACGGTAAGTACCCGTCCTTCTATGCCGCACAGTCATATGACACGATCTTCCTGATTAAATCCGCCGTCGAAGCGGTCAATGGCGATCTGAGCGACATGGACGGCATGCGCGCCGCTATGAAGTCGGCTAATTTCCCGTCTGTGCGCGGTAAGTTTACCTACGGCAACAACCATATGCCGATCCAGAACTTCTATCTGCGCGAGGTGGTCAAGGACGGCGATGGCAACTGGACGACCAAGATCGTTTCGACGGTCTACGAAAACCATCAGGATTCTTATGCCGGAGAGTGTCCGCTGAAATAGTTTGATCTCATAAAGTTCGAATCGGAGAGGACAGGACACGTCCTCCCCGATATGTTTGAGCAACTGGGGCAGGCTCGCTGCGTCGACGCAGCTAAGGAAAAGCTGGGGCATGGACCTAACGCTGGTTGTCATTCAGTGTCTGAACGGCATGCAATTGGGCATTCTGCTGTTTTTGCTGGCCTCCGGGCTGACACTGACATTCGGCATCATGGACTTCGTCAACCTTGCGCACGGGTCTTTGTACATGGTCGGTGCGTTCCTGTGTGCAACACTCACGTTCTGGACCGGCTCGTTCATCTGGGGTGTATTGCTGGCACTGCCACTCACCGCCTTGGCCGGTATTGCCGTTGAATTCATCGTCGTGCGTCATCTTTATTCGCGCGACCACCTTGACCACGTCCTAGCGACCTTCGGTCTGATCCTGTGCATCGATACAATGACCCATCTTATCTGGGGAGCTGAGGGCATAGCGGTGCCGCTGCCGGCCTTTCTCAATGGACAAGTAGAACTGTTTGCCGGCATCATTTTCCCGAGTTTTCGGCTCTTGATCATCGGTGCCGGCCTGATTGTAGCTGGCGGTCTATACTACCTAGTCAATCACACCCGCCTTGGCATGCTGATCAGGGCCGGCGCGTCGAACCGCACAATGGTGTCGGCATTGGGTGTCGATATCCAGACACTGTTCACGCTGGTGTTTGCCCTGGGTGCAGTGCTCGCAGGACTGGCCGGCATGCTCATCGCACCGATCACCGAGGCTTCGATCGGAATGGGTAATGAAATCATAATCACCGCGTTTGTGGTCATCATCGTTGGTGGTATCGGCTCAATGAAAGGCGCCTTCATCGCCGCCATGCTGATCGGCCTGATCGACACGCTCGGCCGCTCCTACATTGACGACCTGTTCAAGTTGGCAATGTCGACGGAAGCCGCCGAAACGGCGGCACCAGCCGTCTCCGCCATGCTGATCTACATCCTGATGGCCGTCGTGCTGACCTTCCGTCCGCAGGGCCTGTTCCCGCCAAAGGTGCGTTGACGATGACGGACCAGCTCGACATTGCGCGTCCGGCCCGCAGTACTTTGCCGTTGACCCGTATTGTCACCATAGGCGTCCTCGTGGCGCTCGCCGTGGTACCGCCGTTGGCCAAACTGAGCGGTTATGATTTCTACCTCGATCTTGCAACTCGTCTGGTAATCCTGGCGATCGCTGCTGTTAGCCTCAACCTGATCCTGGGCTATGGCGGGATGGTTTCATTTGGTCATGCAGCCTATATCGGCATCGGCGCCTATGCGGTCGGCATCCCGGCCTATCATGCCTCCTATGGCGAGTTTGACGCCATCGCGTCCTACAACGGCTTTTTTCAAATCGCAATTGCAGTGACGGCGTCAGCCGTCTTTGCGCTGATCACCGGTGCGCTGTGTTTGCGCACGCGCGGCGTCTACTTCATTATGATCACTATGGCCTTTGCCCAAATGGTGTTCTTCTTGTTCGTTTCCATGGAAACCTATGGCGGTGACGATGGCTTGGTGATCGATACCCGCTCCGAGCTGCCGCTGATCAGTCTGGATGACGCGCTCACGCTGTATTTCGTGTGTTGGGCGGCGCTTACGGTGTCAGTCTATCTGGTTCACCGCATCACCAATTCGCGTTTCGGCCTGGCGCTGCAGGGCGCCAAGGGCAACGAGGCACGCATGAAGGCTTTGGGCTTCAACACCTATGCCTACCGGCTTACGGCTTACGTCATAGCCGGGGCGATGTGTGGTTTTGCCGGCGCCCTTCTGGGCAATTTCACGACTTTCATTTCGCCTGAAATGATCGACTGGACCCGTTCGGGTGAATTAATTTTCATGGTCCTACTGGGGGGAACCGGCACTCTCATCGGCCCTGTGGTCGGTGCTGTTGTCTTCATTGGCCTGGAGGAAATCCTGTCCGACATCACCATCTACTGGCATCTGCCCTTCGGCATTCTGCTGATTCTGACGGTGTTGTTTTTCCGCGGCGGTATCATGGGCATGGTCGCCATGCTGGTGGAGAGCCGGCGTGACTGAAGCGGTTCTGAAGATTGCCAATCTTAACAAGAACTTCGGCGGTATCCATGCGACTCGGCATGTCAACCTCGAAGTGAACGAACATGACATGGACGCTGCCTTCGCGCTGGCTGCCCGTATTTCCGTCATGGTCCACGGCGAGGTGATCGCAACCGGCGCACCCAAAGGGATTCGCGCCAATGCCGATGTTCGGCAAGCCAATCTGGGCGAGGAGTAGAGTCGTGCTGGAGGTGCGCGGGCTGGAAAGTTTCTATGGTGCAAGCCAGGCGCTTTTTGGTGTCGATTTTGATGTTGGTGCCGGCGAGGTTGTCACCATGCTCGGTCGCAACGGCATGGGCAAGACGACGACACTCCACTCAGTCATCGGTATCGTGGCACCGCACGCCGGCATGGTTCGCTTCGCCGGCAGTGACGTCACCGCACTGCCGCCGTTCCGCACCGCCAATCTGGGCATTGGCCTGGTCCCAGAAGGCCGGCAAATATTTCCCAATCTCACCGTTCGAGAGAATCTCGTGGCAACCGCCAGCAATCACCAAAATCTCGGCGATCCATGGACCCTGGAAAAGGTCTTTGAAATGTTTCCCGACCTGGCAGCGCGCTCGTCATCAATGGGAAACCTGCTGTCCGGCGGGGAACAGCAGATGTTGGCTATTGGCCGCGCGCTGATGACCAATCCGAGCCTGCTGGTTCTGGATGAAGCGACCGAGGGCCTGGCACCCCTCATCCGCAAAAAGATCTGGGACGCGCTGGCTGTAATTCGCGACAGTGGGCTGTCGATCCTGGTGGTCGACAAGAACATCAAAGACCTTCTCCGCCTTGCCGACCGGCATTTTGTCATGGAAAAAGGAAAGGTCGTGTGGTCCGGATCTTCCGGTCAACTAAAGCAAGCCGAAGACGTGCAGCACCGTTATCTCGGTGTATGATCGGCCCAACAGCGTCCGGTTACGAGGGAGTCCTAAGCGATGACCCAGCAGGAATTTTACAATGCAGCGGTCGAATTCGTCGATCGCAACGTGGAAAGTGGCTTCGGCGATCGGCCGGCCTTTGTCGACCCCTACGGTACGATGACCTATGGCGAACTGGCCGGAAGGACGAACCAGATGGCCAATGCCCTCACCCGGCTTGGCATCCGCCGCGAGAGGCGCATTGGCATCTTGATGCTGGACACCAATGATTGGCCCGTGGTGTTCTTCGGCGCCATGCGGGCTGGCGTCATCCCGGTTGCCTTCAACACGCTGCTCAACGCGCCGCAATATGACTA
>JAEKFU010000568.1 GCA_016522385.1 Pseudomonadota bacterium | reverse complement strand
CCCGTATCGTGATCATAGACATGGCCCTTTTTATCGATGATGGCGTGCATTTCCTCCAGCCGGCCATCTTCCGTAGCCGCGGCAAGCCGGTGATGGCTTCTGGCAGCAAACTCGTCGGCCTCGGTGCGCGATATTTCGAAGCGGTGTGCCAGGATTTCAGCGGTCTGGCCCATATTGAGCTTAACCACCGGATCGGTAAGGCCGCGTATGATCGACAGGGATGGCTTGAGATGGGCCGGTTTGAATCTTTGCAAGGCTGCAAGCTTTTGCGCCGTCGATTTCGCGGTGAAGAACTCGCCGAACCAACCGGCGGCCTTTTCGGAGAACAGCAGCGGTGCATATGATAGGGCTTCGGTACCGCCCGCAAGAACCAGGTCGGCATGGCCGGCAGCGACATAGCGCCAGGCGGTGTCGATCGACTGTTGTCCGGACGCACAGTTGCGCTGAACGGTCCAGCCAGGCACTTCGGGCCCGCAGCCGAGCCTGAGGCCGGCGACCCTGCCCGGGTTCACTTCATCGGTGTGGACATTGACACATCCCAGAATGACGTCATCGATCTCGCGCGGGTCAAATGGCTGGCGGGTCAATAATGGCCGACCGGCTTGAACGGCGAGATCAACTGGCGTGAACGGACCGGGTTTCGTGCCAGCCTTGAGGAACGGTGTGCGGGCGCCGTCGATGATATACACATCGCGCGCTCCATGGGCCTGCAGGACAGGGGCCTTGCGCGGCCTGCCGGCTGCCTTTTTTGCTGCAGTAGCCATCGCTGTCTCCAAATCAGTCTTTAATTGGTGCCGGCGGACCGCCATAGGCCCGCTCGACCTTGGCAATTCGCAACTCGTAATGCTCGTACCACATGGTCTTGCCCTTGTCCTGTGCAAGACGGTGTTCGGCATTGGTGCGCCAGTTGCGAATGGCCTGTTCGTCCGTCCAATAGGACACGGTGATTGTTGCACCTTCCCGGCTGCGGATTGTCTCGATGCCGAGATAGCCTGGCATGGTCTTGGCCAGCGCATCCATCTTCGCGGCCATATCCGCATAGCCAACGTCGTCCCGACCGGTGCGTCGGCTGGAAAAGATTACGGCAAAGTAGGGCGGCTTTGGCGTGTCGGCAAAAGCAAAGCCGGTCATGCAGCTTTCCTTGGCCGACCGTTGGCTTTCTTGCTGGCCGGTTTGCCGGTGATTTCCTCAGGCGCGAAATCATCGACCATGGAGACTTCACGCACGAGTGCAAGAGCCTCGAGCATAGCGGCTGCCTCATTGCCGGTGATGATGCCTTCGGCTTCGGCCTCCTCGGCTGTGCGGGCACGGGCCTTGCGCATCTTCCGTTTGACCGGTTCCAGCTCGACCATCATCTTGAAGGCCTTGTCGAGCCTGCCGAGTTCAATATCATCGGCGACATAGACACCGTCAGACAGCCGGTCACGGGTGGCAGATGGTTCGCAGATGACATCTGCGGCCTTAGCGGCCAGTTTGTCCATCGGCTTGCGGCAGCGCACACCGAGCGGCTGCAGCACTAGGCGCAGCGCCCAGCCGACAATCTTCATTGGAAAGTTGACGATCACTTCATTCAAGGCGGTTTCAGCACAGTGCAACTGCGTTTGGGCAGCGTAATGCACAAGCGGCAGGTCGCCGGCCGGGCAGCCGGTATCTTCAAACCGCTTGAGGACGGCACTGGAAATATATAGATGCGAGATCACATCGCCGAGACGGGCCGAAATCATCTCCTTGCGCTTCAGCGCGCCGCCCATGGTCACCATGGCCGCCTCGCTAGTGACGGCAAGTGCAGCCGACAGGCGCTTGATCTGCTTGAAATAGCGCGCTGTCGGCCCGTTGACTGGCGCTGAACCGAACAGCCCAAAGGTCCATGAACGGCCAATGGCCTTGAGGATGATCTTCAGCGTATAGCCGATATGCTGGAAAAGGATCTTGTCGAAATCCTGCAGGGCCTGATCATGGTCCTCGTTCTGGGCCACCTCGATTTCTTGCTGGATGAACGGGTGACAGCGGATCGAGCCCTGGCCGTAAATCATCAGCGAGCGGGTCATGATGTTGGCGCCCTCCACGGTAATGGCGATGGGAATGGCGCGATAAGCCGATGAGAGATAGTTCTTGGGTCCGTCAATGACGGCTTTGCCGGAATGCACATCCATCGCGTCATTGAGGGTTTTGCGCATGCCTTCGGTGGCATGGTATTTCATGATGGCCGAGACAACGGCAGGCTTTTCGCCCATGTCGAGGGCCTGCAACGTCAAACGACGGGCGGCATCCATGGCGTAGGTGTCGCCGGCGATGCGGGCAGTCACCTCCTGAATACCCTCGAAACGCGAGACCGGAGTGTTGAACTGTTCACGGATGCGGCCATAGGCGCCGGTTGAAAAGGCGCTCACCTTCATGGCGGCAACCGACATGGCCGGCAGCATGATGCCGCGTCCGGCGGCCAACGCGGTGACCAGCATTTTCCAGCCTTGGCCGATGCGTTCCTGGCCGCCGATGACCCAGTCCATTGGCACAAACACGTCCTTGCCCCAGTTGGGACCGTTTGGAAAGGCCTGCATGCCGGGATAGTGTCTCCGGCCGATGTCAACGCCGGCTGTGTCGGTCGGGACAAGGGCGAGCGTGATGCCGAGGTCTTCCTCATCGCCGAGAATATGATCGGGATCGGTGAGCTTGAAGGCGAGGCCCAGAACGGTGCAGACCGGTCCTAGTGAAATATAGCGTTTGGCCCAGTTGACCCTCATGCCCAAGGTCTTCTTGCCATTGACCTTGCCATAGCAGACAACGCCGACATCGGTCATCGACGCGGCATCTGATCCGGCATCGAGACTGGTGAGGCCGAAGGCCGGTATCTCCGTGCCATCAGCGAGTCGAGGGAGATAGTGGTTCTTTTGATCCTCGGTGCCGAACATCATCAACAACTCGCCCGGGCCGAGCGAATTGGGCACGATGACGGTGACCGCGGCGGACGGTCCGCGGGTCGCTATCTTCATGACGATCTCGGAATTGGCTGTCGCGGAAAAACCCTTGCCGCCAAATTCTTCGGGAATTATCAGACCGAGGAAACCTTCGCTCTTGACGCAATCCCAGATCTCCTTGGGGATGTCGCGATCCTCAAAGGTCATCTTCCAGTCATCGATCAGACGGCAGAGCTTTTCCGTCGGCCCGTCAAGGAATGCCTGTTCTTCGGCGGATAGCTTTTGTACTGGCGTCGACAGGAGTTTGGAGAAGTCAGGATCACCGCGCAGCAGCTCTGCATCCCACCAAATTGTGCCGGCCTCCAGCGCCTCGCGCTCGGTTTCGGACATGGTGGGCAAAACGCCCCTGACCCAGTTGAGCAGCGGCTTGGTGATGTAGCGTTGGCGTGTTGAAAGTTCTTCGTCGGGCATGTTGACCTCCGCAGCGCCGTCATTCTTGATGGGGCGTTTGTGATGCGATGAACAAGGCAATACGTCGAGTAGAGCCGCGTGACCAGAGATGCGGTCGATTTTGATTGATATATGTTAAAAAATTGAATTTCGTAAAATATCTTAGCGTAAACGCCAATAGTTGTGGCTCAGACATTCGCCTAGCCATCAAACGCTTCAGAAGTGGTGGGGCAGGACCAGTCGAAGTCAAGGGGAGAATGGACGAAATGAGGACTACGACCAAGGATGGAGCAGGGCCCCGCTGCTATTTACACCAAGAAGGTGTCCCGTGGGGAGATTACTGAGCCTGCTACCCGTCGGCCATGTTGCAACATGTAAGGGCCAAGCGGCTGATGGGGCCGCGCGGCGCTCTGCCGTGCGATAACATGGTCGTGGGCGTCCTGGAGCTGGATTCCGGCGCCAGCTATCCCAAACATCGTCATGAGGCGCCAGAGACCTACTATGTGGTCCAGGGTGGTGCAGAATGCCAATTCGGCGAGGAACGGTTCACTGCCAGGCCCGGTATCGCAATCTATGCCTGCGCCCAACCGTGTGCACGGCTCTAGGAATGCCGGGACCGAGAAATTCATCGCCGTTGCTTTCTGGTGGGCGGCGGGCGCCGACAGGGAGACGCTGTCCTGCGATTCAGGTCTGGCTCTTATGAAAACATCAAAGCCAGACCTGATCGACTTTAATATGTTAGAGGGCGATTCACGTCTAAGGTGATTCCATCCTAAACGACCGCGCGCTAGGCCCTGTGCGCGACAAACTGCTGTCAGGGCAAACTTTGCCAGTGGATTAATGTTTCGGACTATCGGAGGCCTAACGCCCCTTCCAGACCGGTTTGCGCTTTTCCGCAAAGGCGCGGGCGCCTTCGAGCTGGTCTTCGCTGCCGTAAAGTTTGGCAATCGACGGCAGCCCGCGCTTCATGAGGAGAGCAAGGGCTTCTTTCTCCGGCAGGTGCGAGGTCTTCTCCAGAGTTTCCTTGATCGCGGCATAGACCAGGGGCGGGCCTTCTGCCAAAAGGTCGGCAACCTCGCGGGCGCGGTCCATGAGTTTGTCGGCTGCCACGACCTCGTTGACGATACCCCAGTGTTTGGCTTCTTCGGCATCAATGACCCGGCCGGTGAACAGCATCTCGACGGCGACATGGTAGGGAATGCGTCGCGGCAGCTTTATGGTGGCGGCATCGGCGATGATGCCAGAGCGAAGTTCCGGCAGGCAAAAGGTGGCATGTTCGGCGGCAATGATGATGTCGCAGGAAATCATGATCTCAAAGCCGCCGCCATAGGCTAGACCGTTACAGGCACACACTACCGGTTTGCCGAGGCCGGGCAACTGCTGCAGGCCGCCAAAACCGCCGACGCCATAGTCGGCATCCGGTGCTTCGCCGCCGGCGGCTGCTTTCAAGTCCCAGCCGGGGCAGAAGAATTTTTCACCGGCAGCGGTCAGGATGGCGGCGCGCATAGCGGGGTCATCGCGGAAGTTGGCGAAAATTTCGCCCATGATGCGGCTCGTGGGTGCATCGATAGCGTTGGCCTTGGGCCGGTCCATCATAACCTCAAGAACCTGATCGCGGATCTTGGTCTTGATCGGTTCGGACATTGTCAGTCTCCTATCACTATCAAGGCATCGGCAGCTACGGCACCTTTTCCTTCCGGGCGCACGATGAGCGGGTTGATATCGAGCTCCATCAGTCGTGCCGCATGGTCTTGGGCGAACCGGAGCACGAAGTTGATGGCGTCGATGGTGCTGTCGATATCGCCTTTCGGATTGCCGCGATAGCCGTTGAGCAGCGGCCATACCTTCAGGCCTTTGAGTGCTCGGGCAATCTCGTGTTTTGACGTCGGCAGCAACAGAGTTACCGTGTCGTCGAGCAACTCGACAAGGGTGCCGCCGGCGCCGATCATCAGATACATGCCGAATTGCGGATCCCGGTTTATGCCGACAATCAGTTCAGCGACCCCATCGACAACCATTTCCTCGATCAGCATCTGGGGCGACAATGTTTCCAGATCGTTAGCCGCGGCCTCAACTTCGGTGCGCGTCTTGAGATTGAGGCGCACGGCACGTTTTTCGCTCTTGTGAGCCATATCGGCGCTGAGTGCCTTAACGACGAGCGGATAGGCGAGCCTAGCGGCCGCCTCGCCGGCCTTCTTGGCGGCACCGGCAATGCCTCTCGGCACCTGAAGACCGGCTTCAGCGAGCAGTAGCTTGCAGACAAACTCATCATGGGTCGCCGGGGTCGTCGGCGGCGGCTCGGGTGCATTGAGCCTGGCCACGCTGGTATGGCCGCCGATTTCGGCAGCCGCCTCAATCGCATCGAGCGCCTCTTCCATGCCGGCAAAGGGCACCACGTCGCTGGTCACCAATTTTCGGGCGATCGGTTCGGGCAGGCATTCCGGCAGGGTTGCAATGACAGCTGCATTGGCACCGATCTGGCTCTTAGCGTCGATCCAGGCATCGAGCGCGAGGTCGTAATCGTCTGTGCGTGAGCGGTCGGCCCGCGGGTAATCAAGGATCAGTGCCGTTAGGTCGAACTTGCCGCGCATCATGGCGGCGAAGGTGGCGGTCAGCTCAGCCTTCTTGCCCCAGATGAATGTGTGATAGTCGAGCGGATTGGCGATATCGACAAACTCGTTCAGCGTGGTGCGGATCTGTTCGGCATGGTTGGGTTTGAGGTCAGGGAACGTGAGGTTGCGGTGCACGGCGCGATCCGCAATGAGCGAGGCTTCGCCGCCGGAACAGCTGAGCGAAGCAATCCGGTTGCCTTTGAGCGGCCCGGTGACCGAGAGTAGCTTCAAGGTTTCGAGAAACCCCGGCACCGAATTCGCTCGAGCAATTCCATAACGCTGGAACAGGGCGTCATAAAGCGTGTCGGCACCGGCCATTGTAGCCGTGTGGCTGACCGTGGCACGAGAGCCTTTCACAGATGCGCCGGTCTTCAGGGCCACGATGGGCTTGCCGGTCTTGTGGGCTTGGATCGCCAACTCGGAGAACCGGGTGAGATCATTCAACCCTTCGACGTGCAGACCGATGGCAGTAACGCGATCATCGGCCAGAAAGGCCTCAAGGCAATCATTTGCATCAACAATCGCCTGGTTGCCGAGGGTCACCAGCATACCGAGCGGTAGGCCACGGCGCTGCATGGTATAATTGATCGCCATGTTGCCGGATTGGTTGACGATGGCGACACCGCGATCGATCGCTTCACCGCCGTGAAAATCCGGCCACAGGGCCGCCTTGTCAAACAGGTTCAGGATACCCCAGCAATTGGGCCCGAGCAGCGGCATGCCGCCGGCGGCCTTGATCAGCTGGTCGGTCAGTGCCGTGCCGCCTTCACCGACCTCGGAGAAGCCGGAGGCATGGCAAATGGCACCACCGGTACCCGTGGCGGCCAGTTCGGCGATGATTTCGATCGCTGCCTGACGGGCAACGGCCACATAGGCACAGTCTGGTCCATCCGGCAGATCGGTGACTGAGGCAAAACACTTGCGGCCCGCCAATTCGTCACGTTTCCAATTGACCGGCCAGATGTCGCCTTGAAAGCCAAGCTTGTCCAGCTCGACAATGACGCTTTCGGCGATGCGACCGCCGATAACAGCAACCGTTTTGGGCGACAACAGCCTTGTCAGTGAACGCGCCGTCATCAGCCGCCCATCGGACGCAGGAGAGAGCGTGAAATGATATGGCGCTGGATTTCGCTGGTGCCTTCCCAGATGCGTTCAAGACGTGCATCCCGCCAGATGCGTTCGAGTGGCAATTCGTCCATCAATCCCATGCCACCGTGGATCTGGATGGCTTCATCTGAGACCATTTGCAGCATTTCCGTGGCATGTAGTTTGGCCATTGCCATGTCCATGTCGGTAACCGTGCCCGCGTCATATTTCCAGGCAGTTTCCAACGTCAACAGCCAGGAAGCACGCATTTGCGTTGCCATGTCGGCAAGCTTGAACGAGACGCCTTGAAACTTGCCAATCTGCTGACCGAACTGTTTTCGCTCTACCGCCCAGTTCAGTGAATGGTCCATGGCGACCTCTGCCCGGCCAACGCAACCAGCGGCAATCTGCAGGCGGGTGGCGCCGAGCCAGTCATTCGCGACATCGAATCCTTTGTGAACTTCGCCGAGGACGGCCTCCTTGGGTACGCGGCAGTTGTCGAACTCCAGAATACAGTTGTTGAAGCCGCGGTGGGCGACGTTCCTGTAACCATCGCGGATGGTGAAGCCTGGATGACCCTTGTCGACGAAAAAGGCTGTGATGAGTTTCTTTTTGCCGCGCGGGGTGTCTTCCTCTCCCGAGGCCATGAAGCAGATGGCGAAATCGGCCCAGTCGGCATAGGAGATGAAATGCTTGGTCCCGCTGAGGATCCAGTCGTCACCATCTTGTTTGGCGGAGGCCTTCATGCCGCGCAGATCGGAGCCGGCGCCGGGTTCCGTCATCGCCAGGCAATCGGCCTTTTCGCCGCGCACGCAGGGGAAAAGGTATTTCTCCCGCTGCTCGCCAATACAGGCGAGAAGGGCATTGGAGGGGCGGCAGACCGTGGTCCAGTGCAGGCCGTAGTTGGTCTTTGACAGTTCTTTCTCGAAGCACACCCAGGAAACGGTGTCGAGGCCGACACCGCCGACCTCCTCGGGCAGATTGGCGGCATAGAGGCCAGCTGCTATCGCCTTGGTGCGAAGTTCCGGGACGAGTTCGGGCGGAATGACGCCGGTGCGCTCGATCTCATCTTCATGCGGCTTCATCTCCCTGTCGACGAAAGCCTTGGTGGTTTCCATAATCATGCGGTGTTCATCGGTGAGCGCGAAATCCATCAGACTTACTCCGAGTGGTAGATTTCAGCGTGGCCATCGACAGAGAGGGCTTCGCCGGAGATCATTTTGGCGGCAGGGGAGGCGAGGAACAAGGCGGCGTCGGCGATTTCTTGCGGTTCGACGAAACGGCGCATGGAGACCATTTTGACGTAGTCGTCGCGCACTGCATCAACACTGCGGCCCGAGGTTCTGGCCTCTTCGGCGATGACGCAGTCCATGCGCTCGCCAGCGACGGAACCCGGACAGATGGCGTTGACGCGAATGTTCCACGGGCCAACTTCGGCGGCAAGTGATTTGGTGAAGCCGATGACCGCCCATTTGGCCGAAGCATAAGGTGTGCGAAAGGGATAGCCGGCAAGACCAGCACCGGATGATATGTTGATGATGGCGCCGGAACGCTGCGCCTTCATGGTCGGCACGGCGCGGCGGGCGGTGAGGAACTGGGAATCCAGGCAAACGGTGACGCATTGCCGCCAGCCGTCGTAGTCCATGTCTTCGACGGGCGCCGTCGGACCTGCGATGCCGGCGTTGTTGACGAGGACGTCGAGGCCGCCGAGCTGATTTAGGGAATGGATGAACCAGTCGTCGACGCCATCGGGGTCGCCGACATCTAGGCAAGTGGTTGAGATGTTAGTTGTGTTGATCTTTTCCAGAGCATCTTGGTCAATGTCGCAAACGTGCACGTTGGCGTTCTGACCGACAAATGCCTTGGCAATTGCCCAGCCAATGCCCGATGCTCCTGCGGTGATCATAACGCGTTGTGGGTTGGTCATGATTGAAGCCTCCCGCGTGGAGAGATGGGTGCTCGGCTCAAGCCGGAGGACGTCGGCTTGGGGTTCGGATCCAGATATTCTGACTGCCTCGAACTACACCCGAGGGTCCATGGAGCAGTGCTATAACACGCCAACATCACACATCACCGTTCAGCACTTGGCCGACGCCCATTTTGTGTTTTTTGAGGACGTGCATGATGTCGATGAGGCAGGCATTGCGACGATCCTCCCAAGACGCCACCGGTTCGTCGCCCTGTTGGGTTTCGCAGCCTTCGATCAATCTGCCTGCCAGTTCATCGGACCATTCGGGAAACGCCAAGTCGGTCCAGGGAAGCGCTAGGTTGGGGTCGAACTGGGAGATGAAATGGCGTATTCCGCCGGCGCCGCCGGCCAGGTGATAATGCAGGAAAGATCCCATGATCGACCATCTGAGCCCAGCAGAATAGATGATGGCGCGGTCGATGTCCTCGGTCGTGCCGATGCCCTTGCTGAGGACATTGAGGGCCTCGCGCCAAAGTGCCTCTTGCAGGCGGTCGCAGATATAGCCGTCGATTTCCTTTTTGAGGCGCAACGGGAACATGCCGATGCGGCGGTAGAACACATCGGCACGGTCCATAACCTCGGCTGCGGTCTTGTCTCCGGCAACGGTTTCGACTAATGGCAGCAGATAGACCGGGTAGAACGGGTGACCGACGATGACACGCTCGGGATATTGACACTCCGATTGCAGCCGGCTGGGAAGGAATCCTGATGAGGACGAGGCGATAATCACCTCGGACCCGGCTGCGGCATCAATTTGGCTGAACAGACGGATCTTCAGATCTTCGCGTTCTGGCGCTGCTTCCTGAATCCAATCAACACGTTCAGCCATTTCTTTCACATCTTTTGTGAAAGTCACGGTGCCTGTCTCGGATTCTTCGGTTTCCATCAGCCGCAGCATGTGTGGCCAGCCGCGCTCGATACGCTCGCGCATCACCGCTTCGGCGCCATCAGCCGGGTCATAGGCGATAACGTTGAGGCCGTGACCAAGCATGCGGGTGGCCCAACCGGCGCCGATGACGCCAGTGCCCGCGATGCCAACGGTTTTGACGGTGTCCATGCTCTCAGCCCCGAGGTCTGAGGCCGAGAATTTCGCGCGCTTCGTCTGGGCTGGCGGTTTGGGCGCCCATCAAGCGGATGATCGCTACGGCGCGCTCGGTAAGAGAAGCATTGGTACCGTATACGCCCTTTTCCAGATAGAGATTATCTTCCAGGCCGACACGAACATGGCCGCCGAGTAGGATTGCCTGGGCGACCATCGGCATTTGCCAACGACCGATGCCGAAGCCCGCCCACACGGCACCGTCAGGCAATTCTCCGGCCATGTAGGCCATGGTCTGGGTGTTGACCGGCGCGCCCCAAGGGATGCCGAGGCAGAGCTGGAACATCGGTGGTTCATCGACGAGGCCCTCAGTGCACATCTGCTTTGCAAACCACAGATTGCCTGAATCAAAGATCTCCATTTCCGGCTTGACGTCGTAGGAGCGGATCAACTTTGCTTGCTCTCGGAGCTGGATCGGCGTCTGGATGACGACGGAATGGCTATCGCCGAAATTAAGTGAGCCACAGTCGAGCGTGCAGATTTCCGGGCGCAGTTCGGCGACATGGAGCAGGCGCTCGACCGGGCCTACAAGATCGGTGTTGTCTTCGTCAAAATCGCGCGGTGCCTCGCCGTCGCCGATCATCAGATCACCTCCCATGCCGGCGGTGAAGTTGATGATGACCTCGGAGTTCTTGGCGCGGATCATTTCCATGACCTGCCGGTACAGTGAGACATCGCGGCAGCCCTTGCCGGTTTCCGGGTCGCGCACATGGCAGTGGACAATGGCGGCGCCCGCCGATGCCGCCTCAAGCGCCGAGGTTGAGATCTGTTCTGGGGTGACCGGGATCGCCGGGTGCTTGCCGACGGTGTCGCCGGCCCCAGTGATGGCACATGTGACAATGACTCTCGGGTTCATGATGGTTTCCTCCGCGACCACAGTGGTTGACGCTAAGATGATCCTAATCTGTTCGAATTATTTGATCTTTTTCGTCATTGATTTGTCGTTTATCGTCACATCATGCAACCCCGTGACATAGCGTTCCATCTGGTCCCAAAGTTTTCGATGATCGCGCTCTACAGCGCGCTCGAGCCGCTGAGGGTGGTCAACCGCTTCCGGCCGGAGCGGTTTTCCTGGCGGTTCGTGTCGATTGACGGCAAAGCCGTAACCGCATCCAACGGCATTGCGCTCACTGTATCGGGTCGACTGAATGACATCGGTCGGCCGGATATGGCCGTGTTCTGTTCCAGCTATGACTATGGCGAGCAGTTAAAGCGGCCGGTCATCAATGAGATCCGCAAGCTGGCGCGTGGGGGTGCCCTGATGGCTGGGCTCGACACCGGGGCATTCTTCCTGGCCGAAGCCGGTGTGTTGGAAAGCCATTCGGCTACGTGCCATTGGGAAACGTTGCCGGCGTTTAAGGAAAACTATTCCCGGATCGATGTGCGCGATACGCCTTATGTCATTGACCGGGGCCGGTTTACAGCCTCGGGCGGTGCAACTGCGCTGGACATGATGCTGGACTGGGTAGGTTCATTGGAGGACGTGGAAATTGCGCGCAAGGTAGCCGATACGCTGGTCCATAGCCGGCATCGCAATCAATCGGGTGAGGCGCGGATCGCAGCAGATGCACGCTATGGCATCAGCGACCCGCGCCTGAAGCGGGTGGTGCAGGCAATGGAGACGCATTTTGAGGACCTGCTGCAAATCGATCAGCTGGCGCAGATCGCGGGCTTGTCGCAACGCCAACTGGAACGGTTGTTCCGTACGGAGCAGGGGTGTTCGCCGATCCGGTTCTATTTGCGATTGCGGCTGGAGCGGGCCGAGCAACTTTTGGCCTATACCCGCATGAGCGTGCGTAATGTCGGCTTAGCCTGCGGTTTTTCCTCTCTTGCCCAGTTTTCCCGTCAATACAAGGCACATTTCGGCATTCCGCCAAGCCGGACACGCAAGGCGACTTGAGCCGTCACACGTCCATGCCGGTCAGGCGGTAGCCTGCGCGCCAGTGTTCACGGTCTTCGTTACGCCGGCAAAGCCTCAGGTGGCTCTCGAACAGCAGCTTTTCGTCATAGGTGTCCGGCAGCTCTGCGCGGTAAAGCTTCATGTGACGTTCACAGGCCGCCATGTCGCCGAGCTGGGCATAGTTGATGGCAATCTGCTGGTGCACGTAGAAGATCGGCAGCTTGAGCATTGATTCGAGGACTGCGTTTGAGTCCTCATAGCGGTGCAGCATGTAGTAGGCCTCAGCCAGAATTTCTTTGCGAACGTAGTCCTGGCTGAACGGATCGAGCTTGATGGCACGGAAGTAAGTGTCAATGGCACCTTGCGGATCACCGGTGTAAGCCAGCAGCATTGCCCAATAGCCGAGCACTTGGGCGCTGTTGGGATTGAGCGCCATTGCCCGCTCTAGGTGCTCGCGAGCGAGTGCATGCTGACCGAGCTGGCGCAATGCTTCACCGAAGGCGCCTTGAGAGCGATAGTCGCTGGGGTCCAGCTCGATGGCCTTGTTGCCGAACGCGTATGCACGTTCGAGTGGGTTGTCATCATAGGTTGATAGATCCCAAACCGACATGCCTTCAGCTATCGCAATACCGGCATAGGCAGGTGCGCATTCCGGGTCGAGTTCGATCGACTTGTTGTAGAACTCGATCGCGTGTTTGATGCTGTCGCCGCGTCTTGCCAGCGCATGGTTACCGCGCAGCAAGTAATCGAAAGCCGACAAATTGCTGGTGGGCTTGCGACGCACGTATTCAGCGCCGGCCTCGGCAATGCGGCCGGGCAACACGGCGACGATTGCCCTAACAACGTCATCCTGCACGTCGAAGATGTCTTCCAGTTGACGATCGTAACGATCGGCCCAGATGTGGGCGCCCCCGATTGCATCGATCAATTGGGCAGTGACGCGGATTCGGCTGCCGGCTTTGCGGACGGAGCCTTCGACGACATATTGCACGCCCAGTTGACGTGCAGCATCCTTGATGT
>JAEKFU010000517.1 GCA_016522385.1 Pseudomonadota bacterium | reverse complement strand
CTACAGGGGCCGCAGACGGTGTGCTCGACGAAGCCAGGATTTTGGCCAGACTGGCCGGCAACCTGGCCAACTTCAAGATTCCCAAGCGGATTTTTCAGACAGATGCCCTGCCACGGAACGCGATGGGCAAGGTGCAGAAGGCGGAACTGCGCGCACAGTACAAGAACTGTTTTACCTCTTAGCTCCTGTACGCTGTATGAAATTTTTCTCTCTAATATACCAATTTTGTACTCAATTGGTATATAATTGGTCGAAATCGGTCCAGATTTGTCTTGTATACGGCTGGATGTTCCACTAACATCACGCCCGAACCAGCAAAAACAATCCGATTTTCGGGCAAGAAACGGCAACAACGCCTGGTTCATGAGGGCTTAGGAGTTAGACCAATCAGGGAGGAACCAACAATATGATCAAAAAATTTGTGACTACGACTGCCGCTCTTGCTTTGGCAGCGGGTCTAAGTGCAGGCACGGCACTGGCGGAAGTACCGGAGTCGAGCGATCCAATTATCATCGTCCAGAACAACTGGACCAGCCAGCTGGTGCTGTCGACCGTGGTCGGCAAGGTTCTGCAAGGCATGGGATACACCGTGGAGTATGCGCCGTCCGACTCGCAGTTGCAGTTCAAGGCGATTGGCGATGGCGACATGCACTTCCAGATCGAGGCCTGGGAAGGCTCAATGAAAGCGGCATTTGAGAAGGCGGTCAAGGAAGACGGCATGGTCGATGCCGGTACGCACGATGCGGTGACCCGCGAGGAATGGTGGGTGCCGAAATACGTTGCCGACAAGTGCCCGGGTCTGCCGGACTGGAAGGCACTCGACAAGTGCGCCGAGATCTTTGCCGTCGCGGAGACCGCGCCGAAGGGACGGTTTGTCGGACCACCTGCCGACTGGGGCAAGAATTATGCGGAACGCGTCAAAGCACTTGGCATGAACTTCGTGGCGATCAATGTCGGCCAGGCAGCGACCTTGTGGGCCGAGCTTGATGCCGCCGTCGCCAAGAAGGAGCCAGTGGTTCTGTTCAACTGGACGCCGAACTATATCGAAGCCAAATATGAAGGCATGTTCATCGACTTTCCGGAACCGGAAGGTGACAAATGCGCCAACGACCCGTCCTGGGGTATCAATCCGGACATGGTCAATGACTGCGGGGCACCACGCTCGGGTTGGCTGAAGAAGGCAGCCTGGAGCGGTCTTGCCGAGAAATTCCCGGCGGCCTGGGGCGTACTGCAGAAAATCAACTTCAACAATGCACAGATCGCTGCAGCATCCCTGTTGGTCGATGTTGACGGCATGTCAACGGAAGAGGCCGCAGACAAGTGGATCGCCGACAACAGTGAACTCATCGAGAGCTGGAAGAAATAAAGTCTGATTTTTTTCAGTTCTGCGGGAAATGTGGACCGGGCGAGGCGCAAGCTGGCGCCCGGTTCTTTGATTTAGGGCAAAAGTGAGTCACAATCATCTGGCGAGCAAGAAGCCCGCGCACAAAAAGATGATCGCTTCTTGTTTGGGGGTGGGGAGAAGTTGGACGCAATGCCTGGTGACGTAAAGATTTCCTGCCGAAACATATGGAAGGTTTTCGGCGATGACCCGAAAGGGTTCATGACGGCTCACAACGGGTCGCCCTCCTCAGAAGCCCTCGCCGCGGAAGGCTACATCGGCGCTGTCCGCGATGTTTCGTTCGATGTCCATGCCGGTGAAATCCTCATCATCATGGGGTTGTCCGGGTCAGGCAAATCCACCGTCATCCGCTGCATCACCCGGCTCAATGATCCCACGACCGGTGAGATCATCTTCGATGGCCGAGATATTCTGGCGGCCAACGACCAGGAAATGATCGAGCTTCGCCGCCACAAGATGGGCATGGTGTTCCAGAATTTCGGGCTGCTGCCGCATCGCAACGTATTGTCCAATGTCGCATTCCCGCTTGAGGTGCAGGGTATCGAACGGGGGCAGCGCGAGGCACGCGCAAGAGAGATGATCGAGCTTGTTGGCCTTGGCGGGCGGGAAGAATATTTCCCGCGCGAGCTGTCCGGCGGCCAGCAACAGCGTGTCGGCATTGCGCGATCTCTGGCGGTTGAGCCGGATGTATGGTTTCTCGATGAGCCGTTTTCGGCGCTGGACCCGCTGATCCGGGCTGAGATGCAGGACGAGTTCATCCGCCTGCAAAAGCTGTTGAAAAAGACCATCGTGTTCATCACCCATGATTTCGAAGAGGCGATCAAGCTGGCCGACCGGATCGGTATCATGAAGGATGGCCGACTGGTGCAGCTGTCTACGCCTGAGGAAATGGTGCTAAACCCGGCCGACGAGTACGTCACCCGGTTCACTGAGAACGCGCCGCGCGGGCGGATCGTGTCAGCCCGGGCGATCATGGAGCGCGCCAAGGGCAAACCGAAAAAAGCGAATGGCGCCGGCGTGCCGGCCGATGCCAAGATCGGCGAAATTGCCGAACAGGTGCTTAATTCCAGCAAGCCGGTAACGGTCGTTGACGAGAACGGTTTTGCGCTCGGGGCGATTTCGCGCGAACGGATGGCCTCGGCACTGTTTGCAAGGGACGGCCTATGACCATTGCCGTGCCAGCATCGGACCGCAAGGACCTGGCGCGTCATCTCCTGCGCAGTGACTCGATTGTCGCGCAACTGCTTGTTGTCATCGCGCTGACCATCGGTCTTGCTTTGATTTGGGATGGGGCCGGTCAATGGCCTGAGGCCTGGACCATTCCAGTCAAACAGTGGCTATCAGATTTATTTAGATGGCTCGACAAGGAAGCGACCCTTGGCCTGTTCACGGTCAAGGAGCTGACCCGCACGATTGCCTGGGTGCTCAAGCAACCGCTGATCTGGTCGGAATTCCTGTTATGGAAGAGTGCCCGAGTCTATAAGTACCTGCCAATCTTCTGGATCTTCTTTGCCTGTGCGGTCGGGTTTGTGGTGGCGCGGCGGCGCGACATGAAAACCGCAATATTGTCCAGTCTGGCTATTCTAGCGGTTGTCACGATCGACGGATTTCCGTTCATTTTGGAAAGTCTCGCGAAGGCACTAAAGACCGAGCCGTGGGTTGAGCCCGCCGCACTCGTCGGCATCTCGCAGGTGCCGGGCTATCTGCTTGCCGACGTCCTAGGTTTTCGAGAAGTGAAATATGTGCCGTGGATCGCGGTGGTGCTGGGCTTCGGCATCTTTGCGCATTGGGTCGGCGGCTGGCGACTGGCCACCGTCGTCGTTCTATGCATGGGGTATTTGGCAGTCACCGGTCTGTGGCGCGAGTCCATGAAGACGTTCTCTCTAGTCGTCGTGGCGGTACCGTTTTCCGCAGCTCTTGGCCTGTGGCTGGGCATCTGGGTGACCCGGTCGGAGCGGGCGGCGGCGATTATTACGCCGATGTTCGATCTAATGCAGGCCACACCGCATCTGGCCTATCTGGTGCCGGTGGTTGTGATGTTCGGCGCGGGGCAAGTACCGGCATTGATCGCCACGATGATTTTTGCCATGCCGCCGATGGCCCGCTGCACGATCCTGGGCATCCAGACGGTGCCGAGCGATGTGGTCGAATCGGGACGGATGAGCGGTTGCACGCCGCGCCAGTTGTTGTGGAAAGTACAATTGCCGGCATCGGAGAAGACCCTGCTGCTCGGCCTCAACCAGGTAATCATGCAGACCCTGGCGATGGTGGTGATCTGTTCGCTGGTTGGTGCGCAGGGGCTCGGCCACAAACTGCTGTTTTCGCTGCAACAGCTGAAACTTGGCTTTGCCACCATGCAGGGCATCGCCATCGTGCTGATGGCGGTGGTGCTGGACCGGCTGACGCAGGCCTATGCCAACAAGGCATCGACTCACGTTCATGCCGATGAGCAGAGCTATCTGGAGCGCCATGGCCACCTGATTGCATTCTTTGCCGTGTTGATCATATCGACGATCGCGGTCTTTTACCTGCGCGACGTTTCGATCCTGTCGCGCAAATATCTTTGGGTGACCAGCAAGGATGCGCTGGAACTGGACAAGGTGATCAAGGCGATCACCTTTGAGATGATCGACTACATCAAACCCGTTCGCGACTTCATAACCGTCTACATGCTGATCCCGATGCGCAACATGTATCAGGCGCTGCCTTGGTCTCTCGTTTTGGCCGTGCTGGCGATCGTCAGCCACCGGATGGGTGGCTGCAAGCTGACTGCGATAACCGTAAGCCTGCTGTTTTTCGTCATCGTGACCATTGGCAACTGGGAGTTTGCAACGACGACGTTCTATTTCGTTTCGACCGCGGCGGTGATCTGCGTGCTGATCGGGGTGCCGCTCGGCCTGTGGTCGGCGCGGTCCGAACGGGTCGCCAAGGTGGTCATGCTGGTCTGCGACACGCTACAGACGTTTCCGTCGTTCATTTATCTGCTGCCGGCGATCATGCTGTTCCGGGTCGGCGAACTGGCGATTATCTTTGCGATCATTCCGTATGCCACGGTGCCGGCGATCCGGTTCACCTATCTTGGGATCAAGCGCATCCCGCCGGTGACTATTGAAGCCGCACGCATGAACGGGGCAACCGCCTGGCAGCGCTTATGGAAGGTCGAATTGCCGGTGGCGATCCCGGAGATCATGCTCGGCGTCAACCAGACCATCATGATGGCGCTGGCGATGACGGCAATCACCGCCCTGATCGGCGGCCAGGATCTTGGCCAGGAGATTTATCGCGCGCTGCCGACCAGCGATGCCGGGCGCGGCGTCATGGCCGGGCTTGGCATTGCAAGCCTTGGCATCATAGCCGACCGGCTGATCAATTCATGGGCTGTGAAGCGCAAGCGTGAGCTTGGCGTCGGCTAAGGCAATTTGTGACTGCGAGGAAATGTAACACCCATCAATCGAGGAAAGAGGGAGCGAAAATGACAAAACGAGTAGCGGTGATCGGTGCCGGTCCATCGGGTCTAGCCCAAATGAGAGCCTTCCAATCGGCGGCAAAGAAAGGCGATGAGATCCCCGAGATCGTGTGCTTTGAGACCCAGGACAACTGGGGGGGCCTGTGGAACTATACCTGGCGCACGGGTCTCGATGAATATGGCGAGCCGGTGCACTGCTCGATGTATCGCTATCTGTGGTCGAACGGCCCGAAAGAGGGTCTGGAGTTCGCCGACTACTCGTTTGAGGAGCATTTCGGAAAGCAGATCGCCTCCTATCCGCCACGTGCGGTGCTGTACGATTACATCGAGGGCCGAGTAAAGAAAGCAGATGTGCGTAAGTGGATCCGCTTCCGCTCACCGGTGCGCTATGTGACCTTCGATGATGCCTCAGGCAAGTTCACGGTGACGGCGCACGACCTCAAGAACGATCGCGAATACTCGGAGGAGTTTGACAATGTAGTAGTCGCCAGCGGACATTTCTCAACGCCCAATGTACCGCAGTTCGAGGGCTTTGAGACCTTTAACGGCCGAGTGCTGCATGCGCATGACTTCCGTGATGCACTGGAGTTCAACGGCAAGGACATCCTGATTATCGGCACCAGCTACTCAGCCGAGGACATCGGCTCGCAGTGCTGGAAATACGGCTGCAAGTCGGTGACGGTGTCGCATCGCACCGCGCCTATGGGCTACAAGTGGCCGGACAACTGGAAAGAGGTGCCGCTTTTGCAAAAGGTGGAAAAGAACACCTGCACCTTCAAGGACGGCTCAACGGCCGATGTCGATGCCATCATACTCTGCACCGGCTATCTGCATCACTTTCCGTTCATGGAGGAAAAGCTCAAGCTGCGCACGGCCAATCGGCTGGCCACCGCCGATCTCTACAAGGGCGTGGTATGGGTCGACAATCCGGAGCTGTTCTATCTCGGCATGCAGGACCAGTGGTACACATTCAACATGTTTGATGCTCAGGCGTGGTATGTGCGAGATATCATCATGGGTCGGATCGAGGTGCCGGACCGCGAGGCACGGGCCCACGATGTTGTCGAACGGGTGGCGGCCGAAGATGCCCTTGAGGATGATTATGCCTGCATTCGCTATCAGGGTGATTATGTGAGAGAGCTCATTGCAGAGACGGACTATCCAAGCTTTGATGTTGACGGTGCCAATGATGCTTTCTTCCAGTGGAAGAAGCACAAGAAGGAGAACATCATGACCTTCCGCGACAACGGCTATGTGTCGGTGATGACCGGCACTATGGCGCCCAAACACCATACCGCCTGGAAGGATGCGCTGGATGACTCGCTTGAGAGCTACATGCAGAACTAGTGATCGAAGTCCGCTGACTGAAAAGGGTCGCAACCGATGAATGACATGTTCCCGATGACCGGACTGGTCCGGCCACCGGGGGTACCCGGGTTCATTGCCGGGCCGCCAAAGCCATCACAGATCCTCACCCCGTCGATCCGGACATTGCCGCCCGGGGTGGAGCGTTATGTGGTGCCGGCGGGTGGCTCGGTTTCGGTTCCGGTCTATGTCGGCGATGTCGTCAAGTTGGTCGACACCGAAGGTGGCCAGCGCGCTGAGATGATCGCCGCCGATGAAGCTGGCAAACTAGATGTCGATATTCTTGGTGAGAAGGCCAACGCATCCGCCGATGGTGTTCGTGCAACGTTGACGCGCGATGGCGAAAGCGCACGCAATGTTCGGGCGGCTTTGAAAAGACGCGGCATCGATCTCTCCGCTGCCAAGGCATTGGCGGTTTTTGGCGAGGATACGCCAGCCAAAACCACCCAAGAGTTCAAGGTCGGGCGCAAAGGCCTTGTGCTGATTGCCGCGCCGGGCAGGGCCATGGCACCCGATGCGCAGGATACAACCACGCCGCTCGAGCTGTTCATCATCCGGGCCAATCCGCAGGCGGTGGAAAAGCAGGAACTGCCGGAGCCGCTGGCGGAGCCGCTGCAGGACATCCGGATCGATGCGGCGACATCTCAGGCTTATACGGTCAGGGCGGGCGAGTTCTTCCAGGTCATCGATGTCGAGGGCCGCGAGTGCTCCGATCTGCAGTGCTTTTCCATGCGCAAGCTCGACAAGGGGATTGTGCACCCGCTCGATCCAACGACGACGCGCACCCTGGTCGGCGTCGGCTATCCGAGCCCCGGATTGCCGTCGAAGGCGTTCGACACCGGCTTCGAGCCGCTCGTTGAAGTGATCCGCGATACATGTGGTCGCCATGATGCGTTCGGGCTCGCCTGCACAAACCGCTACTACGAAGACATGGGCTATTTCGGCCATATCAACTGTTCCGACAATTTCAACAAGTCCATTGCGCCGTACAATGTCGAGGCGCGGCCAGGATGGATGGCGCTCAACCTGTTCTTCAATACCGGAATTGATGACACCAATGCGATGTTCTTCGATGAACCATGGTCGCGGCCGGGCGACTATGTTCTGTTTCGGGCGCTTACCGACCTGGTGTGCCTGTCGTCGGCCTGTCCATGCGACGTCGATCCGGCGAACGGCTGGAACCCAACCGACATTCATGTGCGTACCTACGCGGCCAATGAAATCTTCTCTAGAGCAGTGGCGTTCAGAATGACCCCAGATGCAGATCCTCAGCTGACCCGCGAGACCGGGTTTCACTCCAGCTTCGCCAAACACACTCGCGACCTTGTCGAGTACAAGGGTTTCTGGCTGCCGAACAGCTTCCATGACAACGGCCCCATCGCCGAATATTGGGCAGCGCGAGAAAATGCCGCGATCATCGATCTGTCGGCGTTGCGCAAGTTCGAGGTGACCGGGCCAGATGCTGAAAACCTGATGCAGTACACGATGACGCGCAACATCCGAAAACTGGCAGCCGGTCAGGTGGTCTATACAGCGATGTGCTACGAACATGGCGGCATGGTGGATGACGGCACCGTGTTCCGGCTGGCACAGGATAATCTTCGCTGGATCGGCGGCGATGAATATGGCGGCGAGTGGCTGCGCGAGCAGGCCGAAAAGCTTGGCCTGAAGGTTTGGGTGCGCTCATCGACCGACCAGCAGCACAATGTCGCCGTGCAGGGGCCACTAAGCCGCGATATCCTGAAACAAGTGATCTGGACCCGGCCAGATCAGCCGACAGTCGAGGAACTTGGCTGGTTCCGTTTCACAATCGGCCGGCTGCATGGCTTCGAAGGCCCGCCCGTGCTGGTGTCGCGCACCGGCTATTCCGGCGAACTGGGATATGAGGTCTTCTGCCATCCTTCCAACGCCGAAGAGATATTTGATGCGATATGGAAGACCGGCGAGCCGCTTGGGCTGAAACCAGCCGGTCTAGCGGCGCTCGACATGCTGCGCATAGAAGCCGGCCTAATCTTCGCCGGCACTGAATTCGACGATCAGACCGACCCGTTCGAAGCCGGCATAGGTTTTACCGTACCGCTGAAGTCCAAGGAAGATGATTTCATCGGACGCGAGGCACTGATCCGGCGCAAGGAACATCCGCAAAAGAAGCTGGTCGGTCTCGACATGCATGGCGAGGATGCGATCGCCGGCGGCGACTGCATCCATATAGGCCGCGCCCAAATCGGCGAGGTGACCAGCGCCACACGCTCACCGATCCTGCGCAAGACCATCGCGCTCGCCCGGGTCGATGTCACGCATGCCGAATTTGGCACAGAGGTCGAGGTCGGAAAGCTCGATGGCCACCAAAAGCGGCTGCCGGCGACGATCGTCAGGTTCCCGCACTATGATCCCGACAAGACGCGGGTGCGATCATAACGGTTCGAACTTCGACCGAGCCTGCTTGTGCCTGCTAAAGGGATGAAGTGGGTCCGCCCGTGTCTTCTTCTCGCCGCTCGACCGGCGACGGTTTAACCATTCCGCTAGCCTGAGCGATAGTCGTACAAGTTCCGAAAAGGAATGTTTTGGATAGGTGTTTTCGAAGCCGTCGGGATCTACATCAGGTGTGTTCATGATGTGGTGCTCCGCATCACACGCCCGCACCTGCCCCATACTTTACATCTGGCAACAGTCTATACGCGGATAGCTCCGCCCGCTGTGGGAAAAGTCACAGGCCACCAGGTTGTCGGTTTCACGGTGACAAACCGACCGTGCGCAGTCGAGCCAGAAGCCGACCGTCGATGCAGATCAAGCCGAACCCGATCAGCGCCATGCCGGCAAAGTGTTTGGCTTGGAGCACTTCGCCCAAAATCAGCGAGCCGAGCAGTATCGCAGATACCGGGATCATGAAAGTGACCAGCAGCAGATTGGTGGCCCCGGCTTTCGCCAGGATGCGGAAATAAAGGATGTAGCCCAGCGCGGTTGACAGCAAGGCGATGCCTAGGACGGCCCCCCAGGTGTTTAGCCCCGGCATCGCCAGCGACCAGGGCTGATCGACAACCAGGACGACTGGTAGCAGCATGAGCGTGGACGCGGTCACCTGACCGGTGGCGGTCGCCATCGGCGTGACACCAATGACCTTGAAGCGGCGGCCGTAAATTCCGGCAAAGGCATAGGCGAGTGCGGCTGCCAGGATGGCCAATTGAGCCAAGACATCCGCGCCAATGCCGGCCAGCACCTCCGGGCCGATGATCACGACCACGCCGATCAGGCCGACCAGTATCCCAAACACCCGATTGCCCGTCAGTTTCTCATCGGCGGTCAGCACATGCGCCAGCAACACTGTGAAGAACGGTGTGGTGGCGTTCAGGATGGCGGCAAGTCCTGACGCGATTTGGGTCTGACCCCAGACGATCAGGCAAAAGGGGATGACATTGTTGAGCAATCCCATGCCGAAGAAGGCCCGCCAAACCCTACGGTCCCGGGGCATGACCTGGCCGACGAGCCGAATAAGAATGTTCAACATCACCGCCGCGATGCCGACACGTAGCACGACGATGGTGAACGGCGGCAGTTCTTCGAGGGCAACCCCGGCGAAGAAAAACGAACCACCCCACAGAACCGAAAGCGTGACCAACATGCCCCACTCAGCCACACCCATGGTCTTATTGATCGATGTATCGCCGGCTCGCATTGATCACTTCCTCGATTGATGGATCGTTCCAAAACAATGGCCGGAACCTTTCCGCCACCCGATTCTTGTTGCCGATTGAAGATGGCAAATATCACCATGCGTACAGCCAGTGGGCACGCCGACGGTCAGGGTTGCGGTGCTGGCGTGGCCCAATTTGCCTGTGGACGTCACTTTGAGCGACTTGAAGGGGGCGACCCTACAGCGCCACTCAAAGCTAGCCACAGACAAATTG
>JAEKFU010000395.1 GCA_016522385.1 Pseudomonadota bacterium | reverse complement strand
TTGCAGATGCGCTGCAGAGATGGCGTTGATCCTCTCGGCACAGAGGTCCGACTTGTTGCCCTTTTCAAAACCAGATTTCAAAGCCCCCCTGTGGGGGGTTTTGGGGGGTATATATCTGTATCTGTATCGCATTGCGACCGCATATGCGTTCGCATTACGGGCTTTTTTCTTATTCCACAGACACTTAGCGGCATTTTTGAGCCTGGTCTGACTTGGCATTGACGGCTTTTACCTCATCATCAACGCGTTTGCGGCAAGAGACATAGCAGACCTCAAGGAATTCTTCGCAATGCGAACGCAATGCGGACGCACTGCGACTGTACAGCGCGACAAAGCGAAGGCGAAAATTGCCCCCGTTCGACCGTAGCTTCTTTGTCCGAAGGGAGTCCGCGTGCCTCCCGAAATCATCCGACATGGCCAGAGCTATCTTGGAAGCGGATGGTGATTTTCCACAGCCCCCAACCGCCACCTTGAGCTCCCGGTTCGGCCAACTGCCTTGTCGCCACGAGGTGCTACGATTCAGCAGCGCCTGGCGCTGCCGACAGAGGGGCTCCGCCTCGTCGGTGTCAAGGTACGCTCTACCCTTGCGAGATTGGCGATGCAGTGGCCGTTCGGCCGCAAAGTCGGTAAATGAACCGAGGCGTTTGCGATGGAGACAGGACCCTGGCATGTACTTGACAACCCACGTTCTCCTTGGAGTGGCGGTATTCGGTCGTCAGGGCGACAGGAACCGTACGGCCGCCGCCGTTTCCGGCTCGTTGCTGCCGGATATGGGTTCATTTGCAATCGTACTGAAAGCACGTCTGGTTGATGGGTACAGCTCAACTGAGATCTATCGTGACCTGTATTATTCTGATGTGTGGCAAGCGTTTCTGGCGCCGTGGCATTCATTTTTTCTCTGGGCAGGGGTTTTGGCAGTCGGCATACTTGGGCGGTGGCCTGCTGTTCTTTGTTTAGCAGCGTCCGCACTCCTTGCTTCCTTGACTGATCTTCCGCTGCACTCTGAACGTACGCAAATCCATTCCTGGCCCCTGAGTGATTGGCGCTTTGAAAGCCCAGTTTCATATTGGCATCCCGAACACTATGGGCAAATCGTACAACCAATCGAGTTTGCACTGGCGGTTGGCCTCACCTTCTTCGTGTTCGAGCGCCACCGGTCGAACCTGACAATAATTTCACTCGTCGCGCTTTGGCTTGTCTATGTAGCTCAATTCGCCTCTTATGCGATGTTGTTTGCAGATCCGGTTTGAACGTGAGCGCCCGGCGAATCTACCCTGATACTCAACAGACCCTAGAGCGTGTCTTTCTCAAATGGTTCCATTTGAGAAAGACACGCTCTAGAACGCTTCGGTAATGTCTTCGATACGACGCACCGACGCGCCATTGGCGACGGTTAGTTTTCTAGGAAAATTTTTACGGGTTGCCGATTGTAGAATGTGAGTGGAATATTGTGTGCGCTGACTTGTAATCTCACAACTTGATTGCGATTTTCATCATTTAAACTGGGCAGAATAGCGCGCACTTTCGCTGAATGCTTGTCGCCGCCGTCAAATGCATAGAATACGTTGCGGCCGATTGGGAAATTCGACACATCTCGTGATGGTATTTCGACCTCAATCTCTACTCTGGTCAAATCTAACAGTTCCAGTAAATCCGGGCTCTTTTGCGTGACCGAAGCTCCAACGTTGGTCAGAATCTTAAAAACGATACCATCATAAGGTGCAACGATAGTGGCTCGGCGAATGTCCAGTTCAATGCGCTCAACTTGTGCTTTGCGGCTCCGAGCACTGCTTTTTGCACTTTTCAGTTCGCTTTTGGCAGTTCGAAGCGCGACCTCGGCGTCCTCAAATGACGCGCGACGAAACGAGGGTGAACCCTTTAAACCAACCTGCCTATTATACGTTAGCTCGGCTAGTTCAAGTCTCGATTTGGCCACGTCCACGAGCGCTTCGGCCTCTTCAAATGCGCCAAGTGCCACGGCACGATCCGCTGTCAACTGCTCAGCACTCAGACGAGCCAGTACATCTCCTGTCCTTACGCGATCTCCTTCACGCACGAGTAGGTCCTGTACTCTTATTGATCTTTCTCCAGTGATTTCGCTGGATACTCTACCTACGTGATCAGCGACTAACTTTCCTTTGATCGTTTCTTCGGCATGCAACAACGAAGCTTCGATAATCAAAGCTGCCCCGAGCATGACTGTTCCAACGACAAACTTGCAGATCAATGTTGTAGCGGACGTCCTCGCGAGTAGTTGTTGCCAATGACGCGGGGTCAAGCGATGAAACTTTGGCATCTTAACAGACATTTCCCAGATAAACCGGTTGCGAAGCTTCAGACTGGCCCATCCCGACATTTTCGGCAAGGCTTTATCCCAGCCGCACCGCGTTGTTGCGGAACCCGCGGCGCTGCGAAAGACGCTGAGACGATAAAGAAGCCCCGCGCCTGGCGGCAACGGGGTTTCTTTTTTTTGCAGAGTAAGCCATTGATTCTATGGCCTGACAGGAGACTAGCACAGCGTCGTGCCAT
>JAEKFU010000325.1 GCA_016522385.1 Pseudomonadota bacterium | reverse complement strand
AGAGGTTACAATACCCTTCTTGATATTCAGATTGACGTCATACAAAGCCTGAAAACTTCCATACCACAAACTGAGATCTGCGGCAGAGACCGCGTATTCGGGAGTTTCGGCAGCGGCATCTGTCTGCACGTCGCCCAGGCCGCTCATCGTCGATTGGTTCTCGAACATCATGGCTGCTCCCGATCCTAGCCGAAGCGCCCGGCAATATAAGCAGTCGTACGCGCGTCGACGACCTGATCATTGAACAACGCCTCGGTTTCTCCGATCTCGACGCAGGTTCCGGTCAAGAAAAACGCTGTGCGGTCGGCAAGCCGTCGAGCCTGCTGCGTAAGATTGGTCACCAGGATGATGGTCATCTCGTTGCGCAGCTGCTTCAAGACATCTTCAATCCGCATGGTAGTCACAGGATCGACGGCGATTGAGAACTCATCAAGGATCAACAAATCTGGTTCTTGAGACTGGGCCCGGGCGATGGTCAGGCGTTGCTGCTGGCCGCCGGACAGCAGACTGCCGAGCGAATTGAGCCGGTCCTTGACCTCATCCCACAGGGCGGCGCGGGTCAGGCAGCGCTCAACGATCCCGTCAAGATCTGCCTTTGCCTTGACGCCCGACAAGCGCGGGGCCAACGCAACATTGTCATACACGGTCATCGGCAGACCGACCGGCAGCGGAAACACGACGCCGATCCGGCTGCGGAGGGCATAGACGTTGCGCCACTGCCGGATGTTGTTCCCATCGAACAGAATGTCACCGGAAACCTGCATCGCGGGATTGAACAGATCCATCCGGTTCAAGGCCTTGAGGAAGGACGTCTTGCCGCTGTTCGCCGGCCCGATAATGCCGAATATCTCATTCTCATAGATCGTCAGATCGACGGCCATCAGCGCCGGCTTGCCGCTGTAGCTGATCGACAGATTGCGGACTTCGAGCTTGGGACGCGCGTCTTTAGACGCAGCCGGCGCCGTCAACAAATCATCTTGCGTTGCAGTTTCGGTCGACATCGAACTACCACTTCTTTTTGCCGCGCAGATAGATGCGGAAGGCAATCGACAGCGAGTTCATCAACAGAACCATGGCGATCAGCACCAACGCCACGCCATAGGGCAACTCCTCGGGCACGCCCGGCACTTGCGTTGAGATGACGAACAGGTGCAGAGAAAGGGCCATTGTCTGGTCAAAAAGGCTTTCCGGTAGAAACGGCAGGAAAAAGGCTGCGCCGGTGAACATGATCGGCGCGGTTTCGCCGGAAGTTCGCGAAACCTCCAGAATAACACCCGTGAGAATACCGCTGACCGCATTGGGCAACACGACCCGCCTGATGGTCTGCCAGCGTGTGGCGCCCATGTTCCAGCAGGCCTCGCGAAACGCCAGCGGCACGGCCTGCAGCGACTCGCGCGTTGCCACGATCACAACGGGCAGGGTCATGATTCCGAGCGTCAGGCTGGCCGCAAGGATGCTCGTGCCGAAACCCATGAACAACACGAAAGCCCCAACACCGAACAGGGCATGTACGATCGACGGCACGCCCGCCAGATTGATGATCGCCAGATTGATCACCCGGGTAAACCAATTGTCGGCAGCGTACTCGCTCAGATAAATCGCGGCCGCCACGCCAAGCGGCACCGAGAACAGCAGCGCGACCGCAACGAGCCATATGGTGCCCACAAGGGCGGGAAAGATGCCGCCCTCCTTCATGCCATTGACCGGGTCCTCCAGTAGAAAGCTGAGCGAGATGGCCGGACCGCCCTTGTAGATCAGCGTTGCCAGGATAATCAAAACCGGCAGCACCAGCAGCGCCGTCATCAGCATAAACAACATGCGTATCAGGGCTTGCGTGCGATTGTCCCGGATATTGTGCTCAGCGGCGGCAAACATCGCGCCAACTCCTCGAGTTTATCCCTTTCGGATTCCGCGGACGATCAGGTCGGCGGTCAGATTGATGATGAACGTGATCACGAACAGGAAGATTCCGATCGTGAACAACGCCTTGTAGTGGGTCGAACCGACAGCGGTTTCTCCCAGTTCTGCCGCAATGGTCGCCGTCAGCGCGCGGACAGAGTCAAAGATGCCATCGGGGAAGTTGACCGAATGGCCGCTGGCCATAAGGACCGCCATGGTCTCGCCGAAACCGCGACCGACACCCAGCAGGACAGCGCCAAGCAGACCGTTCTTGGCGGCCGGTAGCACGACCTTTGCAATCACCTGCCAGCGCGTGGCGCCCATTGCCTCTGCGGCTTCGCGATAGCGGTCAGGCACCGCCTTCAAAGCGTCTTCGGCAATCGACGCCATGATCGGGGCAGCCATCAGACCGAGTATCAGCCCGGCGTTGAAGATGTTCAGTCCGACGGGAACATCGAAGACCTTGATGATGAGAGGGTTCATAATGCTGAGGCCGATAAAGCCCCAAACGACAGACGGAATTGCGGCCAAGAGTTCGACAAGAACCTTCAGCGCCTCTCGGGTCTTGCCCGTTGCGAACTCGGCAATGTAAATGGCTGCGCCAAGGGAAAATGGAATGGCGACCACCATTGCCAGGCCCGTGACGCTCGCGGTGCCGGCGATCAACGCGAGGATGCCGTATGTCGGACGATACTCAGAGGTCGGCTTCCAACGTCCAGAGCCGAAAAACTCCTTGAATTCAAATGTCTCCAGGATGAACCCCAAACCTTCCTTAGTGACAAAGACGAAAATCCCGATGATGAAGACAATTGCCGATATGCCGCTAATGAAGAC